>JBDHVQ010000056.1:0-10701 GCA_039809845.1 Clostridiaceae bacterium
ATTTTTATCCATTGGTTATAGTAGTTATAGAACAGATCATCATTTTTTAATAAATCAAACATTTTTCTCCTTACCGGCTCATACTCACAGTGATGAATAATTTATTTATATCAGTATTCTCATAATATTAGTACATACATTTTCACATAAGGATTAACATTATGAGGAGAAGTGCATGGAATAGAGCAGGTGTTTGTCCTTTTATGATTTCTGATATAGAATTATCACCAAGTCTTAAAAGGAGATTTTCCTTAATACAGAAACACAATGGAATTGAAAGGGTAAAATTTTTTATGAATGAAAAAGATATAAGTGTAATTAAGACCGAAATTGGGAAAGGAGATATATTTTATATAGGATGTCATCTATCCTCATCCGGGGGATTTGTAAAGATGGTAAATGATATGGAATATGTGGGTGGAAATACCTTCCAGTATTTTTCAAGAAATCCAAGAGGGAGCCGTATGAAAGCTCTTGATATGGAAGATATTGAAAAGTTTCTTGAACTTAGGGAAGTACATGGAATAAAGTATCTCCTTGCCCATGCACCGTATACACTGAATCCATGTTCTGACAAGGAGTCAGTAAGAGAATTTGCAGAAATGGTTCTTGAAGAAGATATAGCAAGGATGGAACTTATTCCGGGGTCATATTATAATTTTCATCCCGGTTCCCATGTAGGACAGGGAAGTGAGAAGGGAATTGAAATAATTGCTGAAGCACTAAACAGGATAACGGATAAATGCATGAATACGAAGGTCCTTCTTGAAACAATGGCGGGGAAAGGTACCGAAGTCGGAAGGACCTTTGAAGAAATAAGTGAGATAATAAGAAGGGTTGAAAACAGTGAAAATATAGGAGTCTGCCTTGATACATGCCATATATACGATGCGGGTTATGATATCAGGGAAAACCTCAACCATGTCCTTGAAGACTTCAATAAAACAGTCGGACTAGATAGGCTTTATGCAATCCACCTCAATGATTCCAAAAACCCAATGGGAAGCGGAAAGGACAGACATGAAAATATAGGTGAAGGAAGCCTTGGAATTGAAACAATAAGTTCAGTTATTAACCATCCGTTACTCAGGAATCTTCCTTTCTACCTTGAAACACCTAATGACAATGACGGACACAGGGAAGAAATTACTTTATTAAAAAGCATGAGAAAATAAGTTAGTCACATAACCTGCCGTTTCTTAAAATTTATGACAAAGTTAATTCTCTCCGGGAGAGGAATGAGGGTATGGATTTTAAAATCGAGGAAGTAATAAGGTATATACGTGCCAGCTACAATACTGTTACTGTAAGGGAACTTTCAGAGAAATTCGGATACAGTGAGTCGCGGTTTTCCCATAAGTTCAAGGAAGAAACAGGTCTTTCCCCCAAAGAATTTATAGTTGCAGTGAAGCTTGAATACAGTATCGAAGATCTGACCGAAGGCGGGTCCTCCATACTTTCAACACACATCAGACATGGGTATCTCAGTGAAGGCAACTTTACCAACATAATAAAGAAGTCGATGATAGTGCCTCCCTCAAAACTAATGAAAGGAAGTGATACCCTTCACGAGGAATACCTGAAGGGAGGAAATGATTATCCTGAGCCGGAAGAATATATCTGCGAAACAAGAGTATATATCACTTCTTCTGAAAAAATAACAGGAATAGTATTTGTGGGATTATTTGAAAAGCCACTTCCCGACAGACCGCCTGTCATAGGTAAAGTAATAATGGATTACAGAAAGAAGAATTATGTGGATTTTACTGATGTGCCTCAGGGTGAATATTACGTAATGGCCACTGAAATTGCATCACCGCTTCAAAAAAAGAATCTCTTCGTCCACAGGACTAATTTAAGAGGCTTCATCAAAAATAAGATTTCATTTCCATACCGGGGGAAGATTTTTCTGGAAATCAGAAAGCCCCTCGAAAAAGATCCTCCCATAGTGCTGAACCTGCCGCTTATGCTCATACAGGTAATAAGAGACAGGACCATGGAATTCAGGAGAAAACCTCAAAAATGACCCTGCTGAGAACCTTTGGAAAAATGAATTATTGAAAAACAGGACCTATATTCCATTTCGGAATGTTGGTCCTGTTTTAACAGTTTGTTTTAAAACTCAGTGGATTTTAATAACTGCTTTTCGGAGAGACACTTTAAAATAAAGATACAGAAAACAATCGGTTAATACAGATAAGAAGGAAGATAAGAAGGAATATCCTAAGACATACTTTAATGGAGAATGGCTGAAAGTTTGTGTTTTTCAAAAAACAGAAAATAATATCCGTAAAATGCGGAAATTATATAAAATAAAACAGGGTAAAAAGGAGATTATTGTATGAATTTACTGGGTATTTATCTTACATTCGGTGGGAATGCAGAAGAGGTTTTAAACTATTACAGCGATGTTTTCGCAACAGAGAAGCCGATTATCTTAAGATATGAAGACCTTCCGTCAGAAGACAGAGAGGCCATGGGAATGGAAGAAGCGCCAAAGGGTATTGTGCACGGATCCATAACAATAAACAATTCAGATATTGGTGCTTCAGATATGATGCAGGAGGGCGAAGAGTTACCGGTGGCAGGAAGAGGATATACTCTTACATACACTACAAACTCCATCGAAGAAAATGAAAAGATTTATGAAAGGATGATAAGTGATGGCGGAGTGGAAATTATGAAGCCTGAAGAAACATTCTGGTCGCCATCTTATGGAATTCTCAATGATAAATTCGGACTCCAGTGGATGATTATGGTATATAATCAAGTGGATCACAAATAACAGGGATATTTACAGTTTTGAAGAATTGATCCATTATGGGAGGCAGCGGGAGCTGCCTTTTTTTGTATTAAACACTTTTGTTTCTATATCTGCTATCCGGATTCTGATTCTACAGCTATAATCCATGAAAAAATATCTTGCATGAACTCCTGTTTTTGAGTATACTGAATTTTGTGCTAGTACGGGCGGTCCTCTGGAAGCACTTAAACCAAGAACGTCAATAATCATTATGGAGGGAATGCACATGAACGAATTAATCAGGTCTATCGAAACTGAATACTTAAGGAATGAACCCCTTACTGAATTCAACGTGGGTGATGTTATAAAAGTTCACGTTAGAATCAAGGAAGAAAAGAGGGAAAGAATCCAGGTATTCGAAGGAACAGTAATCAAGATTCAGAACGGCGGAGCGAGAAAGTCCTTCACAGTAAGAAGGGTAGCTTACGGTACCGGCGTTGAAAGAACCTTCCCGTTCAATTCACCGTCAGTTGAAAAGATTGACGTTGTAAGAAGAGGTAAGGTAAGAAGAGCTAAACTCTTCTACTTAAGAGACAGAGTTGGTAAGGCTGCAAAGACAAAGGAAAGAATCTAGTTATGAAATGGGACTGCAAAAACTGCAGTCCCTTAACTGTTTTTTGATTGTTTTTTTACTTACTGAATACATTTTTTTATTTTCTGATTGTAATATTTTTTATCCTTTCACCGAACCCGAGGATAATCCAGACACGAGGAACCTTCTGAATAAAACAGCAAGAAGAGCCGGGGGAAGTACTGCAATTATTCCGCAGGCAGCTATTATTCCGTAACTTATGCCGTCCCTTGACATAAAGTCTGACATAATCATTGTGACTACCTTTTTATCAGGTGAAGTAGACAGTATCATGGGAATCTGATATTGGTTCCAGCTCATGATAAACATCATGAGAACTGATGTAATTATTATGGGGAGGGAGAGAGGAAGGACAAGATTCAGGAAAATCCTTTTTTCATCAGCTCCGTCAAGCACCGCAGCTTCAAATATTTCTTTCGGAATAGTCCTGAAATACCCTATCATGATCCAGATGGTGATGGGGACCATTGAAGTAATATAAATAACTGAAATCCAGAATTCTGAATTCAGAAGGCCGTACTGTGCAAATATTGCATAAATCGGTATGATCGTAGTAAAAAGAGGAACCGCCATAGTCAGTAAGAGAGCTGTGAGAACTTATTTTCCACCCCTGAATCTGTACCTGTAAAATGCGTATGCTGCGAGGATACATATGGGAACACCAGTAAGGACTGTGACGGATGATATGAATCCTGAATTCTTAAGCCCTGTGAAAAGGGATTTTCCGGCATCACTTCCGGACCTTAATAGTTCACTGTAGTTTCCTCTGAATAATTCCCTTGGAATGAGAGGACCTCCGGTATGGAGTATCTCACTTTCAGGAGTAATACTTAAGAGAAAAAGATATACTATGGGTCCCAGGGTAAATATAAGGAAAAAGATGACAGCTGCCCAGTATATCATTCTGTATAGTGGCTTTTCCTTCATTACTCAGCACCTCCCTTTGTAAGACTTCTTATATAGAGTATTCCCGATGCGCCTGATATCAGCATTATGATATAAGTAACTGCAGAGCCTAAGCCGAAGTCGAGGAAACTGAATGTCTTCATATAATTGTATATGAGGAGTGTCTGCCCTTCATATCCATAGCCTGACAGAGATACAATTTCATCAAATACATTGATTGAAGTCATTGTGGTCTGCACAAGACCCACGTAGACTGCAGGTCTTAGAATGGGAAGAGTAATATCAAAGAAGGACCTCAACGGTCCTGCGCCGTCAACTTCTGATGCTTCATAGAGTTCTCCCGGAATACTCTGAAGACTGCTTAAAAATATAATACTTATAAATGGTATTATTCTCCATGCAACCACTAGGGATGATATGAGAAGAAGGGAAATCCTGCCCGAAGTGAATTCAACAGGAGATTCTGTAATCCTTAGTCCTAGAGAATCCTGTTTATAAGTCCAGGACCTGAATAGAAAATAAACCTCCACATGATACCATTCACTATGGGCGGAAGTGCCCACGGGATTATTGCAGCAGCCGTTAAAAATGGTGTAATTACCGTCTTTTTATTCAGTATAAGAGCAGTAATGAGAGAAAAAGTCATTGATATAACTATGACACCAGCTGCAATGAAAAGTGAATTCAAAAGGGCATGGTGAAAATCCGGTGACTCCAGGGTTTAATATAGTTTCTGAATCCTATGAATTTTGTGGCATCAGGTCTTGTAAGCTTGAAGTTCTGAAGACTGTATATAAATGTCCTTATAACCGGAATAAAAACGAAGGCAATCATGATCAGTAAAACCGGCAAAAGAAGAAGCCAGGGTATTTTTCTGTTTTTATACAATTTTTTCTCCTCCGAAAAAATCAGCAGTGTCAGCTGGTACAATTGAAAAGGTGTTAATTAATTAAAATGATGTTGCTGAAGAAAAAGTTTATGCTTTGACTTACAATAATATCAGTTCTCCGATACATAATATACCTGTACTTTGGAGTAAGATTCTGAATCCATATCATTATAACATTCTCAATAAACGGGTTATTTATTTAAAATCAAAATATAGATATATAATAGTACAATAAAAGTATCCTTAGGAGAAGAGAATCGGCAGGAGAGAGAATCCTAAGGAGTGATAATTCTCAGGGGAAAGGAAATCTTAATTGGATTGGAAAACTTTGACTGTAAGGAATATTTAAGAGAAGTATTGATAGAGGGATAACGAGGAAATGAAAACCACCCACTGAGGTAATTATAAAGAAACTTTGGTATATGAATCTTTTTCCCTCATGGAAGAATACTTTTTAAAATGAGGGATTGAAAATGTATAATAGTATAAGATGTGTCCATATCAGGGATGGGAATAATATCCGGAGTTTTTCTTATTCTTCCGGGAAAAGGGATTCTGATCCGACAATTAATTTCAATACATCAGGAATCAGAAATAACACATATCGATAACACATAAAGAATAAATAATAAAGGAAGTGATTAATATGCCTATTAACTGGTTCCCGGGTCATATGGTAAAGACCAGGAGGGAAATAACAGAAAACTTAAAACTGGTGGATGCTGTTATAGAAATAAGGGATGCGAGAATTATAAGTTCCTCAAAAAACCCTGAAGTTGATAAAATAATCGGAAACAAGCCGAGGCTCATTCTTCTCAATAAAGCAGACCTTGCAGAAAGGGAAGTCACACAGCAGTGGATCGAAAAATTAAAGGATTCATCGACTGAAATCCTCGAAGTAAATTCACTGACAGGAGAAGGATTGAATAAAATAAAGCCCACACTTGAAAAAATGCTTTCAGAAAAACTTCAGAGAATGAAAGATAAAGGCCTTATGAATTACTTCATGAGGGTCATGGTCGTGGGAATTCCAAATGTCGGAAAATCATCATTCATCAACAAGATGGCGAAAAATTCTGCTGCCAAGGTCGGAGACAGGCCGGGTGTCACAAAGAACAAGCAGTGGATAAAAACCAAGGATTCAATAGAACTTCTCGATACCCCGGGAATACTCTGGCCTAAATTTGAAGATGAGGAAGTCGGTTTAAACCTTGCTTTTACAGGAGCAATAAAGGATGAAATCATGGATTCTGAGACCCTTGCATTAAGGCTTACTGAAAGAATGGGAAAAAGGTATAAAAACCGGGTTATGGAAAGATATAAACTCACTGAATGGAGTGAAGACCCATTGGAAAATTTCAGTAATATAGCCCTTAAAAGAGGATGTATCATTAAGGGCGGAGAACCTGACTACGAAAGGGCAGCCGTAATGCTGCTCGATGAATTCAGGGGTGGAAAACTCGGCAAAATATCCCTTGAACTTCCGGAGGACGGGGAATGATCCCGGATTTTTCAGGTCTTTCCTGCGACGAGGTAAAGTCATTTATACACAGCAATTTAAGATACTGCATCGACCACAGGATTGCCGTCACAAGGCGACTTAAGAAAGATCCGAGAAAAGGTGTAAGTTCATTGTCGGAAGTCATCTTAAAGGAATACGAGAGTTACAGAGGGAACTTAAAACATGGGATGTCCATGTTTGCCTTTGACAGGGAATACGGTATTTTAACTGCCGGAACCGATGAAGTCGGAAGAGGTCCCCTTGCAGGACCGATTGTCGGAGCCTGCGTAGTCTTTGAGGGCGACAGGATAGAAGAACTTTCAGAAGATTTCATACTTATGATAGATGACTCAAAAAAACTCACACGGGAAAAAAGGCAGTTCATTGAACCTAAAATCCGGGAATATGCCCTTTCCTACAGTATTTCACTCTGTACAAATAAGGAAATTGATGAAATGGGAATTGCCCACTGCAACAACCGCATATTCCTGAATTCCTTCAATAGCCTTAAAGTAAAGCCTGAAGTAATATTATCAGACGGTTTTTTTATAAAAGACTGTCCGATAAGAAATGAGAGGATTATAAAAGGGGATATGAAAAGCGCAGCCATTGCCTGTGCATCCATTCTCGCCAAGGAATACAGGGATAATCTCATGAAGGAATACCACAATATTTATCCACAGTATTCATTTGAAGAAAATGTGGGATACGGGACAAAAGCCCATGTGGAAGCGATTAAAAAATACGGCATTACAGATATTCACAGAAAATCATTTTTAAGAGGAATCCTGGGTGAAGATATTTTCAGCGGAAGAAACGGTGGTATTGATTAAGAGGATATCTGAGGATGAGGATTATTAAGGTTTAAAGAATACATCTAAACCTCTTTCAGTGTATTGGACGGATATTCATTCAATTTATTCCATTCAGGATAATATATCAGTTTCTGAAACTCTCCCCATTAAATGAATAAAAGAGATTCTTCCCCTTCATTATAGAAGGGGTGATTTTTTTGAATAAACAGAAAAAACAGGAAAAACCAGGTAAACCGGCAAGAAATTTCACAGGAAAAAATACAGACAGCTTTGTCTCCAACGAAGAAAATAATTCAGAAGGTTTTAATAGAGAGTATGGAGATGTAAAAACATGCGTGGAGGTAAAAACCTGTGGGGATGGTAAAACCTGTGAATCTTATAAATTACAGAAGAACAGTAACCTGAAAGAAGAAAAACCTGAGGACAGTATTGAAACGGAAGAACTTCTCATCTTTATTTATCTTCATTTGAAGGCGGGGAATAAAGCATATGAATTAAGAAATGACAGAGTAAAGATACTGGAATTTATGGAGAAGGAAGAGGGGTATGAAAAATGTCTTCTTAAGGCGGAGCTGCATCTTGAATACTGCAGGGAAAATGGAATAGGAATAATGTCTTTACGGAATGAATTTCTTGGTAAACTCAAAGGAGAATTTTCTCCCACCGTACTTTATTACAGGGGTGATCCCTCGGTTCTTGATTCATTTACTGTTGGATTTGCAGGTTCAAGAAATGCTTCTTCCTACGGATTGAAATCAGTGAGGAAAATCCTTGAGGAAGTAAATGGAAGGGAAATAATTACAGTATCAGGTGGGGCAAGGGGAATAGATTCTGCCTGTCACAGAGCTTCCATGGATAACGGTATTAAGACAGTCTGTGTCTTGGGAGGCGGGATCTTAAAACCATACCCTCCTGAAAATGCTGATCTTTTCAGAAAGATTTCAGATGAAGGTGGACTAATATTGAGTGAATATCCACCTCTTATGTCTCCGAGAATATATTTCTTTCCTGAAAGAAACAGGATTCTTGCAGAGCTTTCAGATATCCTTATCGTTCCTGAAGCGTCATCTGAGTCAGGTTCTCTTCATACGGCGGGGTTTGCTGAAGAATCTGGCAGAAGGGTAATTACTATTCCACACGATATTACAAGGGATACGGGAAAGGGATGTCTTGAACTTATAGCATCAGGAGCAGACATCCTTTCTGATTATTCCGATATCAGGCTTTTTATCCCTTGAAACATCTTAGTCCCTGTGTTAACTTATGGAATACTTTTGCCTTGTCTTATTGACAGGGAATATTTTTACATATAAGATTTAGAATTGTTTAAAGGAAGAAAAACCAATCCTTAAAAAAGGAGTTAAAAATGGCAAACAATCTCGTCATAGTCGAGTCCCCCAAAAAGGGAAAAACCATAGAAAAATACCTCGGGAAGAACTATCATGTGGTGGCATCCCAGGGCCATGTGAGAGACCTCCCCAAGAGCCGCATGGGAATCGACGTGGAAAATGACTTCGAGCCTAAATATATAACAATAAGGGGCAAGGGAGAAATTATAAATAATCTGCGCAAAGAAGCCAAAAAAGCAGACAAGATATTTCTCGCAACTGACCCCGACCGTGAAGGTGAAGCAATTTCATGGCACCTTGCAAATATCCTTAAGCTCGATGAAGACAAAAAAATAAGAATAGAATTCAATGAAATAACAAAGGATGCAGTTAAAAAGGCAGTTGCAAACCCAAGGGCAATAGATATGGACCTGGTCGATGCCCAGCAGGCAAGAAGGGTCCTCGACCGCCTTGTGGGATATGAAATAAGTCCCATACTATGGAAAAATATCAAATGGGGTTTATCCGCAGGAAGAGTGCAGTCGGTTGCATTAAAACTCATCGTTGACAGGGAAGAAGAAATCAAAAAATTCATTTCAGAAGAATACTGGACAGTAACTGCCGATCTTTTAAAAGACAGATCGAAAGTAACTGCAAAGCTTACTCTCATTGACGGTAAAAAAGCTGAAATCAAAAATGAAGAGGAAGCAGGGAAAATAGAAAAAGAACTTGAAAAAGGGAAATTCTCAGTTAAAAAAGTTACGAGAAGTGAAAAAAAGAGAAACCCCCTGCCTCCATTTACAACCTCGACACTTCAGCAGGATGCTTCAAATAAACTGAGCTTCCGTGCCGGAAGGACAATGAGCATAGCACAGCAGCTCTACGAAGGACTGGAAATAGGCAGAAAAGGTCAGGTGGGACTTATCACCTATATGAGGACAGACTCTGTAAGAATAGCGGATTCTGCCCAGCAGGAAGCTTTGAAATATATTTCGGATACCTACGGACCAGAGTATGCTCCTTCCACACCGAAAGTCTATAAGGGCAAGAAGAACATACAGGATGCCCACGAAGCCATAAGACCCACGGATGTTTCAATAACACCGGACAGTATAAAATCATTTTTAAGACCTGAACAGTATAAGCTATATAAACTCATATGGCAGAGGTTTACCGCAAGCCAGATGAATTCAGCAGTATTAGATACTGTAAGCGCGGAATTTGAAAACGGAAAGTATATTTTAAGGGCATCGGGCTATAAGGTGAGATTCGACGGCTTCATGAAGGTATATGAAGTGAAGGACGAAGATGAGGAAAATACATCCATCCCGATACTTGAAGAAGGCGAAGAATTGAAATGCTCAGGGATCAATCCTGAACAGCACTTTACCCAGCCGCCTGCAAGGTATACAGAAGCAACCCTTGTCAAGGCGCTTGAAGAAAAGGGAATAGGAAGACCTTCGACATTTGCACCGACAGTTTCAACCATAGAAACAAGGGGTTATATTGAAAGGGACAAAAAGCAGCTGGTACCTACTGAACTTGGAACCATCGTAAATTCAATAATGACCGAATACTTCAAGGGAATAGTGGACGTGGAATTCACAGCCCACATGGAAGGAAGACTCGACTCTGTGGAGGAAGGTAAGGAAGAATGGAGAAAGGTAGTCTCTGAATTCTACGGACCTCTAAAAAAAGATGTTGACCATGCCGAGAAGGAAGTTTCAAAGATCACCATAGAAGACGAAGTATCCGATGAAAAATGCGATATCTGCGGAAAAAACATGGTAGTAAAAAGAGGAAGGTTCGGAAAGTTCCTCGCATGTCCCGATTATCCTGAATGTAAATTCACAAAACCCATAGTCGT
>JBDHVQ010000057.1:0-10495 GCA_039809845.1 Clostridiaceae bacterium
TTCACTGAGGATGTTTATTCATGGAATGAATGACTCATAATATCATTGAGTGAGTTTATTTTATGTGAGGTAGAATATGTTTATAGGAGAAGATGAATTAAACATCAGGTTATCCCTCTGGAAGGAAAAAGGGATAGAAAAAGGAATAAATATAATAACTTTTCCGGGAAGGGGAACAGAATTCCTCGATGGGATCATCCTGAGTTATTTAAACTCAGGGGAAAATGTCCTTCTTATTACAGGGCAGAAGAAAATCCCGGGAAAATTTGAGGGACTCAAAGGAAAATTCATTTCTCTTTCCTTTGACGGTGCTATGAAGGGAAGAGAAGAATATGGTCTTATCATATATGATGATATCAACTCCATGCCTTTGAGAGACTGGATAGAAATAAAATCCATAATCAATGTCCTTTATTCAAAATGTTCAAGATTCATAGCTCTTTCAACGGGGAGGATATTCAGGGACATGCCGTGTGAATATCTCTTCCCCGGTGAAGCCGCTCAGTTTATGACTGAGCCGAGACTTATCAGCACCCGGCTTGACGTATCCCAGGTCCTTCCGACTGCTCTCTTTGATTTCATGAATTATTTTAAGAATGACGGAAGGAAAGCTGTAATTGTATGCCCATCAGTCCAGTCGGCGGAAGGGATGATGAATTATCTTAAAAGAATAAGCCCTGATTTTTCTGATAAAACCATAAAGTCATGGGAAACAGAGGATGAAGTCATTGAAGACTTGTCCCTCTCTGGAAATGGTCCCCTCTTTATATACACTGACAGTATTGAAAACATTCCGGTCCATGGAAAGGATTTTGACTATGTGGTACTGGATGCTTCTTCTTCAAAATACAATTCAAGGCAGTTTGTTCACCTCCTGGGACTTGCTTCTTCCGGCAGGGGAGCTGAAGGCGAGGTTCTCCTTGTAGCTTCTGAAGTATCTGAATCCATGAATCTTGCAAAGGATGTTTCAAGGGAATTCAACAGAATGCTCTGGGAAGCTGACTTTTTTTCCAGGGGATGATTTCAAGGGAAAGAGAATATGAATATGAATAAAGAAATATTGACTTTATATATGAATAAATAAGGAGAAATCTTTCATGGGAAAGCCATCTTCTGAAAATTTTATTATCCAGAAATTCATTGAAATCCGGAATGAAGTTCTGGATTTTATTTATCCTTATACCTATTGTCCTTCATGTTTTATTGAATCCGAAGGGTTGTGCCATGCCTGCAGGAAGGATATCATCACATACGGAGATTTTGAAACAGAAGGGGAAAGTGAAAACGGGAAAAGAATTGTCTATAAGGGTACTGCTCTTTTTCATTACTGCGGTACACCAGAAAATCTCCTCTACAATACAAAGATGAAAAAGAAAAGGACTGCCATGAAAGAACTTGAAAATCTTTTTTCAAAGCACTCCGGACAATACAGTGAACTCTTCACGGGAGAGAATGTACTTCTGACATCCGTACCTTCATCGGCAAAAATGGTACGTGAGAGAGAATTTGATTTTGGTGAAAAGCTCACACTTATCCTCGCTGAAAAGTATTCACTCGAATACATGCCATTATTCAGGAACAACTCTTCGAAAGAGACCAAAAAGCTTTCAAGGGAGGAGAGAAAATCAAACACGGAAAAGTCCATAGTTTTCAGGAAAAATGCTGAAGATAAACTTAAAACCATACTGAGGAAAGGAAAAGTAAGAATAATAGTGGTGGACGATATGACAACCACAGGTTTTTCTTTCAGAAAATGCGGTGAACTTTTAAGATCCAAAGGAATTTCAGTCAGTGACATCCATTTCTTTGCTGCCATGAAAAAGTAAATATACTGGTCGCCCTGTAAAAAGAGTCGTGTAAAAATTCCCATGTATAAAAATAAGGATATAGATGTAAAAAAAAGACATATGCAGGCTTACATGGATCCCGGTTATTGCATGTGGTTTCTTTTCTGTTTTATTTCCCGTTTTTTTCTGTAATTAAGTATACTATCCTGTTTTTATTTTTATGTAATGCTTTTACTTCCTGTCAGTACCTGCTGCAATCGTGTAATATATTACTGGGACTTATAAAGTCTCTTAATATATTAAAAGAAAGAGGAATAGTATATGTTTGAAGGAAAGCTGAAACTTTTAAAGGACAGGACATTTATAAGAAATTTTCTTGCCATTGCAGTTCCCATAATAATACAGAATTTTTTCTCCACATGTTTAAACTTTGTGGATGGTCTCATGATAGGTGGAATAGGCTCTGCCTCAGCCATAGCTGCAGTATCCCTTGCAAACAAGGTATTTTTCCTTTATTCCCTGGTATCCTTCGGGCTTATTTCAGGAGCAGGAATATTCTTTGCCCAGTACCACGGAAAAAGGGATTATGAAAGATTCAAGCGTACCATGGGAATAACCCTTATTCTCGTAACGGTAGTATCTCTGATATTCAGTATTCCTGCATTTTTTTATCCGGAGAATATCATAAGGTTCTTCTCGTCGGATCCTGCAGTAATTGAGCAGGGAGCCCAGTACCTCATATATGTGGCTCCTTCCTATATACTTACGGGGATATCCTTTACCCTTGTCTTTGCCTTAAGGGCAATAAACAGGACATCGCAGCCCATGGCTGTAAGTATTACCGCTGTAATTACAAATGTAATATTAAGTTATATTTTTATTTACGGAAAGCTTGGTTCTACTGCCATGGGTGTAAGGGGAGCTGCCCTTGGTACGGTAATTGCAAGACTTCTTGAATTCATACTCATTATATATTTCGTATTCAGAAAGTCTTCTCCAATAAGTGCGGATTTTAAGGAATTGTTCCATTTCAGATGGGAGCACGTAAAGCATTATTTAAAGATTTCGACACCTGTAATACTTTCTGAATCCCTCTGGGCAATTGGTATTATAGGCTACACATATGCATATGCAAAACTTGGTACAGCTGCTGTGGCTTCAACAGAAATCGGAGCCAGTGTAAGTGATATCTTCTTTGTCCTGGCATTCGGCATATGCCACGGCGGTTCCATAATGGTCGGGAACAGCCTCGGAGCAGGTGACCTTGAAAAGGCTGAATCCTATGGTTTTGTATTTGTCGTGACAGCTCTCATTATGGGGATATTCACAGGGCTTTTACTCTTTGCCTTATCACCTGGAATTTTAGGATTATATAAGGTCGATGCAGTTACAAAGGCGGATGCTTCGGCTATACTGATGATAAACGTATTTTTAATGCCGATAAGATTCTTGAACCTCCTCTTCCTCGTAGGAATTTTCAGAGGGGGCGGAGATACAGGGTTTTCCCTGGCGACGGAAATTATAGGGCTATGGGTAGTCGGAATACCCCTGACATTCATTCTGGCACTGGTATTCCATATGCCGATAGAAATAGTATATATGGCACACTTCATTGAGGAACTCATCAAGACCATCATGTGTATACCGAGGTATAAGAAGGGTAAGTGGCTGAAAAGGATAATAGAAAATGAGTAATCTGAATCAGGAAATAAACAGGATAATTACAGGTATAGGGGATAAAGTAAAGTATACAAGGCTCATGAAGAGCAGTTCTTCTTTGAGTGACAGATACAGGGATAAGGATTCCGAGGAAAAGAACTATGAAATAAGGAATGAGGAAGATGCCCTGTCATATATGGTCTGGAGAATGCCGCAGACTGCAATGGTAACGGAGGAACTCCTTTTAAGACTTTCGGAAGAAGATCCTGATTTTTACCCAAGGTCTGTCCTTGATATCGGAGGAGGAACAGGATCTTCAATACTTCCTCTGATAAGTATTTACCCCGAAACACAAATCACGATTCTCGAAGAACAGAATGTAATGCTCGGGGCTCTTAAGATTTTCAGGGAGAATATTAATGTTTCAGAAGAAATAAATACAGTGAGACAGTCTCTCCAGGATTACAATGAGAAAAAGGAATACGACCTGGTCCTTTCTTCCTACATGATTAATGAACTTACAGATGATGAAATCAGAAAAGCTGCAGATAAAATATATTCACTTACAGGAAAGTATTTCATCGCATCAGTACCTGGAACTCCTCTGTTTTTCAGAAAACTTGAAAAACTCAAAATTCTCCTTATGGAAAAGGGAATGGAAATAACAGCTCCCTGTATAGGAACACATCCATGTCATCTTAAAAGTGACGACTGGTGCCATTTCTACAGGAGAGTAGAGAGGTCATCCCTTCTAAGAAGACTGAAAGACGGGGAGCTTTCCTATGAAGATGAAAAGTTTTCCTATGTTATCATGAGGAAGAAATCTCAGGGCGAAAATCATGTAGAAAGTCACGAAGATACTCAGAATGATGAAATTATCAGAGAAACCGGAAATGAAAATACTTCGGAAGCCAGAATTATAAGACATCCACTCCAGGGAAAGGGATATGTGGATATGGAACTCTGTCTTGAAGACAGGACAGAGAAAATGAGATTATCGAGGAGTAAGACTGAAGATTTCAAGAATGTCAAAAAGCTTAAATGGGGCGATAAAGTTACACTTAAGAGGAAATGATAAATTCCACCTTATCTAATATTATACAGGGAAATTTTACGGAATACTGATTTCCCATGCTGAGCTGTGGACAACAATGACTTATAGCTTCTTAACAGTGTAAGTTTCGTAATAATGCATAAAAGGAATGAAAGTCACTTTGGGACTTTTCATTCCTTTTATGTTTATGGGCGCTAAAGTTTTAAGGGCTTTTTTCCTTAAGATGAGACTTTATGATCTTTTTCCGAGTGCATCGGAGAAGGCAGAAAGCATCTGAAGGGATGATTTAAGTGTGATTCCATCCTTATCGAGTTGTGGGTTGAATTCCACAAAATCAACCGCCCTTACTTTTCCGGTCTCTATTATGGATTTTATAAGTTTTGCCGTTTCATCGGGCATAAGTCCGTCTTCAACGGGTGTTCCTGTTCCGGGCACGAGGCTTTCGTCGAGGGAATCGATATCAAAGGAGATATGGATGTCTTTTATGCCTTTTTTCTCTATAAGGTCCAGAAGTTCCATTATTACTATTCCCATACCCTTGTCATGTATTTCATCGGCATACCATACACTTATTCCTTCCCTGTCGATGAGTTCCATTTCTCCTTCATCCACGGATCTTGCACCAAGGATGAATGTATTGGAGG
Organism: Clostridiaceae bacterium; assembly: GCA_039809845.1. Taxonomy (GTDB): domain Bacteria; phylum Bacillota; class Clostridia; order Clostridiales; family Clostridiaceae; genus JG1575. The sequence goes on from JBDHVQ010000057.1 coordinate 5,145, forward strand.
GTTTTACTTTGATTCCTTCCCTGAAAAGGGAGGTGAAATGAGGTGAACCATGACCTAAGGATGCACCAAGGGGCATACCGTGGGTATTGCCTGATGGTGATGTTTCAGGTGTATTGATATCCGCATGGGCATCTATCCAGATTACTCCCATGTCGTTTCCGTAGACTGAAGAAGTTCCCGCAAGGGTTCCAAGTCCAAGTGAATGATCACCGCCTACTGTAAGAGGGAGGATTCCCTGCAGGGAAGTTTTTCTTACTTCTTCTGCAAGTTTTTCATTGGTGTCAACTACTGCATCAAGATATTTCATGCTGGATGATTTTCTGAATTTATCTTCAGGTCTGACTTCCATGATATCTATTTCTGTTTCATCAATTACTTCATTTCCTGATTTTTCAAGGATTTCTTTCAGTCCGTTCTGTCTTAAAACTTCAGGTCCTTTTTCCACCCCGGGCCTGTCACATCCGTAAAATGAATGGACTTCTATTATGTCTATTTTCAATGTAAAATACCCCCTGTCCGTTTCCTTTATTATAAGTCATGAGGTACCCTTTAACCATAGGATCCGCCCGGAGCAAGGATTAAGGCAGAAATCTCAGGTGTAATAAAAATACAGTGAAGGCGTCTGTAAGTTCTCCGTCTACACAGGAGAGTGAAATTTTCCCAAGGGCCCGCTGCATAAGACCTGAGAAGATGCATAAAATATTAACATAGGGGAATAACGGTCCTGCTTTTTAACTGAATTATACAGAAAAGGGTTTTTATTCACCGGTTTTTAATAAAAATAAGGTCTATTATGAAAATAAATATATCAGAACAATAAAAGACCCGTGTACCATTTATAAGATACACCGGTCTTTTATCTGTTTTAATATGAATATATCACTTAAATCTTCTGTATTCTGTATGTTCTTACATCTTCCCCTGAAATTTCAGTGGTATAACCCTGTCCTTCCATGAGTCCTCTTAGGAATTCATCCCTTAAATTCCTGAAAACCTGAGGATCAAGTCCTGCAGCTGCTGCATTTTCACTGTGCACATCCTTCGCTGACTGGAAAGTAAGACAGTCATCTTCTGAATCGAGGATTCTTAGTACCATATCACAGGGCATTCCTTCCAGTACAGTATCTCCTATCAGTTTAAACAGCTCTTCTGAATTCTCGGTTCTGTAGTTTTCTGAATATTCCTTTCCGTAGCTTAAAAAAAGTGCCTTCAGTTCTTCATCTGTTGTAACTGCATCCATCATTGTCTTTACTATAAATGAAAGTCTTCTTTCTGAAAAAGTGATCTTTTCCTGAAGCCATCCGTGGATATTTCCTGTGTCTATCTGATCTTCAAGTGGTGCCTCACTTGTCCTTACTCCGAATCTTTCCTCGGATTCTCTTTTTACTTTATCGCCATCGGGCAGTCTTTGGAGGAGATAATCTTCCATCCCTTCATTAATTCTTATTTTATTGAAAAGCCATGTGTGAATAGGTGCCAGAAATCTGCTCATTCTTTTTCCTCCGTTTTTTTAAGGAATATACGTCCTGCTGTTTTGCAGGATACTGTTTTATCAGTATAACGTCTTAAAATTCTTACATTCCTTTTCTTCTATGTTCTTTATTGTAATTCATCTTAATCAATTATAGTCTTTATTTTTACATCCTGAGTGTAACATATGTTACATATCAGATGGTGGAAGAAAGATATAATTGAATTCGTCGGGTAATTATATCAGAAAGTGATTTTCAATTATAACCATACCGTGAACATTCGGAATAAATTCAATTAAGTGTAACATATGTTACTCAGGGAAAGACACAGATGTAATATAATTCATTTGTGAGCAATTGGTTTTTAATAAACACGGAACTTAAAATAATAATATTTATTTAACAGGGGGAAAAAGAATGATAACAAGAGAAAGTCTTATCGGGGATGTTGTAAAGGCATATCCTAAAGCAGCGGATCTTCTTATGAACAGGGGTATGGGATGTATAGGATGTCCTTCTTCACAGCTGGAGACTCTTGCACAGGCGGCAGAAATCCACGGATTCAATGCAGATGAACTTATAGCTGAACTTAATAAGGGTTTAGGTCTTAAGACTGACGGTCTTGATTCAGATATGTACTGCATGCAGTGCGAACAGACAGTAGGCGGCAAGGCATGTACAAAGATGGGTGTCTGCGGAAAATCTCCTGAAATTGCAGCCCTTGAAGATCTCCTTGTAAACCAGGCTAAAGGAATCGGATTTTATGCAACTGACCTTATAAGAAAGGGTGAAAAAGTCGATGAGAGCGTCGCAAAATTTGCCTTTGACATAATGTTTACAACACTTACAAACGTATCATTTGACCCTGAATCAATATCAGGTCTTATAAACGAAGCACAGAAAATAAAGGAAGAACTTAAGGAAAGATCAGGTGCTGAAGCCCCTGAAGAAGCATCCTTTGTTCCTTCTGAAGATATGAAAAAGCAGGTTGAAGAAGGCAGGATGTTCCATGTTCTGAGAGGAAAGGAAGAACTCGGTGACGATATAATTTCCTTAAGGGAACTTGCAGTTTATGGACTTAAAGGATATGCAGCATACGCACACCACGCTGCAGTTTTAGGATACAGGGATGAAACAGTAGACAGGGAATTCTTAAAGTTCCTTGCTCTGACACTTGATAAAAAACTTACAGTTGAAGACTGGGTTGGAATAAACCTTGAAATCGGAAATGTAAACTTAAAGGTTATGGAACTTCTCGATGCTGCAAATACCGGCATGTACGGAAGCCCTGTTCCCACAAAAGTAAATGTAAATCCTGTAAAGGGCAAATTCATAGTGGTTTCAGGCCATGACCTGAAGGACCTTAAGATGCTCCTTGAACAGACTGAAGGCAAGGGAATCAACATCTATACACACGGAGAAATGCTTCCCTGTCACGGATATCCTGAACTCAACAAGTACAGCCACCTCGTTGGTAACTACGGCGGAGCATGGCAGGATCAGCAGAAGGAATTCGACAATCTCCCAGGTGCTATACTTATGACTACAAACTGCATACAGAAGCCGAGGGATAATTACAAAGACAGACTCTTCACTTCAGGTGTTGTTGAAATGCCAGGATGTGTACATATAGAAGCAGACGAAAACGGAAACAAGGACTTTACTCCTGTAATAGAAAAAGCTCTTTCACTTCCAGGATTCCCTGAAAATGAAGAAAAGAAGGAAATACTTACAGGATTCGGTCACAGTGCTACATTATCCCATGCAGGTGAAATAGTACAGGCTGTCAAGGACGGAAAAATAAGACACTTCTTCCTCATAGGCGGATGTGACGGTGCAAAATCAGGAAGAAACTACTACACAGATTTTGCAACAAGCCTTCCTGAGGATACAGTTATCCTTACACTGGCATGCGGAAAGTACAGATTCAACAAGCTCCCATTCGGGGAAGTTGCAGGACTTCCGAGACTTTTAGACTGCGGACAGTGTAACGATGCGTTCTCTGCAATAAAGATAGCATCTGCACTTGCAGAAGCATTCGAATGTTCAGTAAATGAACTTCCTTTATCAATGATTCTTTCATGGTACGAACAGAAGGCAGTTGTAATACTTCTTACGCTCCTTTCACTTGGAATAAAGAACATAAAGCTCGGACCATCACTTCCAGCTTTTGTATCACCAAACGTACTCAATGTTTTAGTTGAAAACTTCAACCTTGCTCCTATTACAAACGTAGAAGCAGATATGAAGGAAATCCTCGGATAGAACGAGGGAAATTTCAAGAAACTTTAAAAAATACGGACGACCGGAAGACCTGCACATGCAGGTCTTTTCCATATCCCTTAAATAAACTCCAATCTGTTATAATTCCATTGGAGATAAAAATATAATTTATATGACGAAAGATATATAGAAGGAGAAAAAATGGGAGCACATTACGGAAACCTGCAGAAGGTATATAAGGGTGTGAGAAGATTCGGCATCACACCCAAAATACCACAGGGATTCATTACAGCCGATGACCTTATTAAAATAGGGGAGACAGCAAAGAAATACGGCGGGGTAATAAAGATAACATCAGGTCAGAGAATCCTCATAACAAACCTTAAGGAAGAGGATCTTGAAGCCATATGGGCGGAACTTGATATGGAACCAGCCGTTAAAAGCCAGTATTCAGTAAAAAACGTGGAATCATGTCCTGCAGGATTCTGCAAGAGACACAAGGTAAACACCATGCCCCTTGCAAATAAACTCATAGATGAGTATTATGGAAAAGATATGCCCAACAGGACTAAGATCGGTGTTGCAGGATGTCGCAATGCCTGCGGGTCAGTCTATTCAAAGGACGTGGGCCTCATCGCTGACACCACAGGTATTATTGTAACGGCGGGCGGATCAGCTGGGTTTAACCCCAGGATGGCAGATATTATGGGGAGGGACTTATCCTCTGATGATGCCATGGACCTTATAAGAAAAATACTTGAATACTACAGAAAGGAAGCAGAGTTTGGAGAAAAGCTCGGTGATTTCATCGACAGAAAAGGTATTGAAACCTTTAAGGAAGAAGTTGCCGCATTTGATTTAAAAGATTCTCTGCCGCATAAAGAATGAGATTAAGACACAAACCATGGGCACTACCGGAACTTCGGGAAGATGCATATTTTTTTGAAAATCCATCCCATATGAAAGGGAAATGGCAGGAAGAATTCAGTAACTTAAATCCCACGGACCTTGAAATAGGATGCGGAAAAGGCGATTTTTTAAAGGAAACAGGAAAGAACAATAAAGACAGGAATCTGATAGGCCTGGATCTTAAAAACGAAGTACTGGTCTATGCCATGAGAAAGGTGAGGGATGAAGACCTCAGCAATGTAAGGGTCATATCCATGAAGGCAGAGGATATTTCTGATGTTTTCGGGGAAAATGAAATTGACACCATATATATCAATTTCTGTAACCCCTGGCCAAAGGCAGGGCACAATAAGAGAAGACTCACACACCCGAGGTTTCTTGAAAAATACCGTCATTTCACAAAACCCGGTTCAAGAATTGAATTCAAGACCGATGACGAAGGTCTTTTTACAGACTCCATAGAGTATTTTAAGGAAAATGGATGGAAGATAACATTCATGACAGATGATCTTAAAGCTGATCACCCTGGAAATACTGTAACTGAATATGAAAAGAGATTCAGAAACTTCGGTATGCCCATCTACAGAATAGATGCGGTAAGGGAAGAAAGAGCAGAAGACAGAAGAGAAGTTATAACTGAAAATAATACATCTCCTGCAAAAGAATGAGACATATAACTTCGGGATAATAATAAAGAAAGTCAATCAGTCAATCAGGCAGTCAGAAATAAGTAAGCAAGCAAGCAAG
>JBDHVQ010000058.1:0-10482 GCA_039809845.1 Clostridiaceae bacterium
TCTTCAATATCAAATAAATATGGATTATCAAGGTCATTTTTCGTCTTCCAGAACCAGGCATATCCAGCCGTCAGTCTCGACAGTCCCATTTCAAAATCTCTCTTTTTTATTTCCTCTGCCATTTCCAGAGGGTCATCAAAGAGCCTCAGGTCATAGTTTCCGAGTTCTTTTTTGGTGGGAGGTCCAAGTCTTAAGGATTTCAGATTGAGTATATTCTCAATAAATCCAATATAGTCAAAGTCAGTTTTTACCCTGAACTGGGAAGTGAGTGTATACCAGCTCTTGTTCCCATCTGTCAGTGAGAGAATGGTTTCGGGGTTTACATCCGATGGTTTGATGGTCTGGTCAGGATCGTAGAGAAGGACAAGATGACTGCACTGATTCCTTATCCATTCAGTCTGTGTGGCATCAGGCGGAAGTCCGAGTCTTTTCGTTGCTTCATCATAAGAATAGTTATTTGCAAGGTAATTTTTCTTCATCAATCTGTGGGATTCATCTACTATGAGAATATCGTATTTTTCATGGGTTATGTCAGAAGGTCCCAAAACCATCCGGGGAGATAATCCCTTTACTGTCCTGAATACTTTTTTAAGGGTCTTTCTGAGTGATGTCATGGGAATTACTATACCGATTTTCTTATCCTGAAACTCCTTGAAGTCTATAAGGTATTTCATAAGGTATACACCGAGGACTGTTTTGCCTGTTCCTGGAACTCCTTTTACAACCGAAGCTGATGTTTCTTCATTTCTTAGAGTCCTCGTAATCTTTTTTACAACTTCGAGCTGTTCAAAAGAGAGAGTCTTGAAAGGACTCATTTTGAAAAGATCTGAATTTTTAAGAGTATTGAGATCATGCAGGGCAATTTCAAGGTCAATAAGTTTATCCCAGATATCTCCGAAATGTTCGAGGTATCTGTCCCTGTTGTAATAGTTATGGTTTCTTAATCCCGAGTTTCTGTTCTGAAGTTCAAATTTTCCATCAGCTGCCATGAATTCTATTAAAAATGACTCCAGATGTGTAGCTGAGGATTTATTGAACTGTTCATCCTCAATCCTGTAGGCATCGGTCATGACATTTTTCCTTGATTCAATTCTTAAATGGGCTTTCATCCTCATGAGAAAGTTTAAGGTTTCTCCGACATATGCCTGTTTCTTACCTTTGAGAATATATACTACAGGCCAGTCATCGGAATATCTTCCCCTTGGAATACCCAAAAGTTCTTCTCCTGAAAATCTCGTATGGGTTATGCTGAAATCTTTTCTGTCTGTATTGTTTTTCATTTTTCATCCTAATTTTCCAGATGTTCCGGAATCCGAATATCAATTATTTGTTATATTAAAGTATCCCATAACCGGCCATGTATTTCTATCTTTTCAGAGCGTTTGCAGATATGGATTCAGAATCCTCGGGGGGATTTTTTTATATAAAAGCCTGGTACAGGATTTTTCAGATAAAAAATAAAGTCCCGTAAATAAAATTTATTTACAGGACTTTATATAATGGCACTCCATAGGGGAATTGAACCCCTGATTCCACCGTGAGAGGGTGGCGTCTTGACCACTTGACCAATGGAGCATGTGATAGAAATTATACACCTTTGAACGGAAATTTCAATTTCTTTTATTAAATTTTTGGTTACTGAAAGAATTAAGTTAATTACATTGAAGGTGGAAATATAAATATCATAATCCTTTGACATGGAGAAAAAAGAACATTGCCGGGTATGTATTGAATTCATATATATTTCATATTTAATGCTATATCAATAGGTTTCATAGTAAAATTGGATGTAAAGATAAAAAAACTAATGCCATCGGGAGAAAACAATGATAAGAATAATAACAGATTCAACTGCAGAATTTACAAGGGAAGAGGCGGAAAAGTACGGTATTGATGTGGTACCTCTTACAGTCACTATTAAAGGGAAATCATACCTCGACAGGATTGACCTTATGCCCGGTGAATTCTATAAGCTTCTGGTGGATGATTTTGCAAGGACTTCTCAGCCAAGTCCTGCCAAGTTTGAAGAAGTGTTCAGGAAATACGAAGGTGATGATATTATCTGCCTTCTTCTTTCATCCAAGTTATCAGGAACCTACAGTTCTGCAAAAGTTGGAGCTGAAGGGGCAGAAAGGAATGACATTGAAATAATCGATACGGGTGAAGCCGTGAATTCACTTAAAAACATCATTCTGGAAGCTATAAGAATGAGGGATGAAGGAAAATCCAAGAATGAAATAGTGAATGAAATCAAAAACCTTCTCGGAAAGGTAAGATGTCTTATAGCACTTGGAACAACTGATTATCTTGTAAAAGGCGGAAGATTATCAAAGATTGCAGGTGCCACAAGTAAACTCATTCAGCTAAAGCCTATACTGGTGTTCAAAGATGGCGCACTTGTTCCTGAAAAAGTAGTGAGGGGAATGAAAAAGAGCCTTCAGTTTATAGCTGATACATTGTCTGAAGCTGATATCGACAATGACAAACATATACTTTTATCCTATTCGAGCGACCCTTCAAATGCACTGACCCTTCAGAAAATCCTTGAAGAAAGAGGAATAAAAACTGAAGAACTGACAGAATTCGGACCTGTCGTAGGAACCTATGCCGGATTCAATGCGGTGGTTGTTTCATATTTTGAAAGATAACGATACTTAATACCCGATATATTTTCACTGATATGAATATTATTCGGAATATTTTATTAAGAATATTTTATTTAGGCAATTATACAGAAAATCAGATTGTGAGATTAATGGAGTATGGTGTTAAAGAAGATATGTGAAGCAATAGAATTAACATCAGACAGATACAATTGATCTGTTGAAAAGACAAACAGACAAACAAACAGGATGGTAATATGAGAAATTTCAGGATTTCACTTATACAGATGGATTCAAAGGACAACGTTGAGGACAATCTTTCAAAAGCTCTTTACCTTTTCAATAAAGCTGTGGCTGAAGGTGCGGATCTTGTAGTTTTCCCCGAAACGATGAATTTTCTTCCCTTTTCAAGGGAGATTTATTCGGAAAACATAGATGGAAGGACAGTTTCTCTGTTTAAAAAACTTGCCAAGGAAAACGGAGTAGATATTCACCTTGGTTCCATTCTTGAAACTTCCGGTTCCTTGAAACCATACAACACTTCTTTTTATATAGACAATAATGGAGAAATTCTGTCCTCCTACAGAAAAATCCATCTCTTCGATGCTGAATTATCCGACGGTACTTCAGTAAGGGAAAGTGATCTTTATACCAGCGGGAAAGAATTATCTGTATTTAAAACGAGGTTCGGAACCTTTGGGAATGCCATCTGCTTTGATTTAAGATTCCCGGAGCTATTCAGGAAACTCTCACTCATGGGAGCTGAACTTATTTTTGTACCTTCGGGTTTTTCCTATGACACTGGAAGACGGCACTGGGAAACACTTTTAAGAGCAAGAGCCATAGAAAACGGATGCTTTATAATAGCGCCTGATCAGACAGGAGAAAAAAAGAAATACCCAGCATATGGACATACCATGGCAGTAAATCCTGACGGAGATGTAATGGGATGCCTCCCGGAAGGGGAAGGTGTACTGACGGTTGATGTAAATATGGATGAATCCGTGAAGGCAAGACATGATATTCCAGTTCTCAGCAACGTAAAGCTCATCTGATATCCATACAGTAATCGTGAAGGTTAGGAATAACAGCAGGAATGATTGTAAGGATAGGAATGATAAGGAAACAATAAATACACATTACAATTCTGGCACATTACAATTCTGATGCAGTGCAATTCTGGCACGTTATTATGATTAAATAATAAGAAAATAAAACCCACGGAACTTACGGTAAAATTCAGTTCCGTGGGTTTCTGTGTTAATATAAACCAGGTAGAGACCCTAAATATGTACTTTCTGAGAAAGTGTAATTAATATTCGTTATCGGAAGAAAACAGGTGGGATATAACTGATACAATATATTAAAATCCATGGAGGAACAGACTATGTCAATGGCAGATAAGCAGTATCTCGACATTATTGAAGAAATTCTGGAAAAAGGATATTTTGACCAGAACAGGACCGGAATGCCGGCATATAAGGTTCCGCATAAGATAATGCAGTTTGATCTTTCAGAGGAATTTCCTATACTTACGACGAAGTTTGTGGCATTTAAAACTGCTGTCAAGGAACTTCTCTGGATATTCAAGGATCAGAGCAATTCCATTGCAAAGCTTCACGAAGAAAACGTACATGTATGGGATGAATGGGCAATGGACGATAACACTATTGGGACCAGTTACGGGTGGGTTGTAAATAAATTCGGTCTCGTGGATAAGCTCCTTAAATCCCTGAGGGAAAATCCCCAGGACAGAAGGATGGTTATGAGTCTCTGGCAGAATGAATTTCTCGACACGGGAGCCCTTTATCCATGTGCGTTCATGACGATGTGGGATGTGACAGACGGAAGACTCAATATGATGCTCGTACAGAGATCTGGTGATATGCCCCTTGGAGTACCTTTCAACATGGTTCAGTACGCTGTATTATGCCATCTCATTGCAAGAATTACAGGATATGAACCCGGACTTTTCACCCATGTTATAAATAATGCACATATATACGAAAATCAGGTTGAGGGAATGAAACTTCAGCTGACAAGGAAAGAGAAGGCTAAACCAGCACCAAAAATATGGATAAACCCCGAAATAAAGGATTTTTATGACTTCAAACCAGAAGATATCAGACTCATAGGATACGAACACGAAGGAAAAATTGAAATGGAGGTATCGGTATAATGATTTCAGATGTTGTAGCAGTAGCAGAAAACTATGTAATAGGTAAGGACGGAACACTCATATGGCATTACCCGACAGATCTTCAGCATTTTAAAGATACTACATCAGGCGGAACAAAGGTTATGATAATGGGAAGAAAGACCTTTGAATCCCTTCCGGGAGTACTTCCGGGAAGAAAACACGTGGTACTGACTTCACAGAAAGACTATAAAGTGGACAATCCCAATGTTGAAGTAATACACGATATAAGTGAAATAGATCCATATATAGAATCCCCTGAAGAAAGTTATCTTATAGGGGGCGGACAGCTCTTCGATTCACTTATGGACAGGACCGGAAGACTTTATATCACATGGATAGAAGGATCCCCAGAAGGAGATACATATTTCCCTGAGATTCCAAAGGATGAATTCAAACTCGTCAAAGAATGGGAAAAGACTGATGAGAAGACAGGCGTTCCATTAAGATTCAACATTTATGACAGGATTAAGAAGCACGACGGCAAGACATACGGCGGTAAGGAAGAAGAATAAACATTAAAACAAAAAAGACTTTTCTTTAATTGGAGAAGTCTTTTTTGTGTATCATTTCAAAAACAGGAATAAGAACTGATAAGATATTGAAGTAAATGTAAGAATGAAAATTAACGGAGATGCGGTGACGATGATAAAAATGGTAATTTTTGACCTTGACGGGACACTAATAGATACAGAACCTGCAAGTATCGACAGCTGGATAGTTGCAGCTTCGGAAGCTGGACTTCAAGTTAAAAGAGAAGATATTATGACTTTCATAGGGAGAAATCCTGAAGGTATAAGAAAAAGGTCAGATGAACTTTATGGTCCTGATTTTCCGTTTGACGATATCTACAGAAGAAAGAAGGAACTTACAGGTATTCAGTTTGAAAAGAAACTTGAAGCAAAACCGTATGCTAAGGAAGCACTTGAAATCTTAAAATCCCTCGGTCTTAAGATGTGCGTTGCAACATCAAGTTCAAAAGAAAGGAGTATAAATTTCCTTCAAAAGCTCGGGTTATGGAGTTATTTTGAATACTTAATATCCGGTGAGGAAGTTGAAAAATCAAAGCCGGATCCTGAAATTTTCATGACCGCAATGAAAAAGGCAGGAGTAGCCCCGGAAGAATGCATTGTTGTTGAAGATTCATTCAACGGCATTACTGCTGCAAGAAGAAGCGGTGCTGTTCCTGTCCTCATTCCTGACCTTGTGGAACCGGGGGAAGAATGGAGGGAACTATCAGAAAAAGAATTCCCGGATCTCCTTTCATTCTCATTATGGGTTATAGAAAAAGTTAATGGAAGATAATAAATTTAATAAAATGTTTTTGATTAAAATACGGTGAAACAAACGGATTATTAAAGTTTCTTAATTGTTCCTCTGATAGCATTTTATTAAAGGATTTCCTGAAATACTTCTCCTTTTATCCATACTTTTCTGACTGATTCCAATGAAAGGAAAGAATATAAGTTAAAAGTAAAGCATAAGGTGAATATGAGAAGAAATTTTAAGGATAAATAATTCTTCTGGAGGGATAGCAATGAAAAGGAAAATAACTGCAATAGTTCTGGCCGCTTCCTGTTTATTTACTCTCAGCTGCAACCGTCTGACCGTTACTGCATCTTCTGCTGACGCAATAAAGACAAAAACCCAGGACAAAATTTCTTCGGAAAGCAGGGAGAAGTTAATGTCCGCAAACAGTAATGACTCACTGAAAAAGGACAGGATGTCTGTTTTTGGAAGCCAGCTGGCCCAAAGTATAGACAAAGCTGATGCAGATGTGATGAAGGGATATATTGAACCCGGTTCGCAGGCTGAAACCTGGCTCAGTGAAAAGATCGAAGAGGCGGGAAAAAGACCCTTTATTTTCAAGGGGTTCAGTTTTGAAAATGCTGAGTTCAAAAAAACAGCAGACAGAAAGCCCATCGGAGTTCTCACATTCAGGGAGGGGAAAAACAAAGTAATCCATGCGATGATAACTTTCTCCCCGGGTGAAGGAAATCCGACTGCACAGGAAATTATCTTTTCAGATGACATCGAAGTTTACGGAGCATCAGGCAACAGGGTAAAGCCCATGTACCTTAAAACTGAAAAGGAAGAATCCGACGGAATAATGTACTTTGACACAGAAGAAGGACAGACTGTATATTTTCCCTTTACGGACAAAACCTATATGATGCCGGGATATCTTGGGAAAAACTTCAGGATATATAAGTCGAGGTCTGGGTTCGGACTTACATCTACGGCATTCCAGGAATATATGTTCAGGACAAATTCCTATGTATTCACAAACGGCGGTGTGGATCTTTATCTCAGAGGATTCAAACCAGAATCGGCTCTTCCCGGAGGAAGATTTTTCGATATAGGTGATTCAGTTGCGGAAATTTATCAGAGGACTGATACACCATGGACAGGAGACCCAATTGCCCAGCTTGGTGAAGCAGGTATAGGAGAAGAAGAGGCAAAAGAAATTTACAGGGAAGTTCAGCTCGCTTCCTATGCCATTAAAAATTCAGAACAATACCTCGCTGAAGGAAAGGTGCCCAACACGACCGGAAATGAAGAGCCCGAAGTTCCGGGACCTTCAGGAAACAGTGAAACTCCATCAGAGGAAACAACAGAGTCACCTAGGGGAGACAACAGCGATAAGAATATTAAAAAGGTGGTGACTGAAGCTATATCCTACAATGACAACGCATATGCTGATTTTACAAAAAGAGGCGAATACATTTCTTCACTGGTAAAAATTGAAGATGGCTCACCCATGGAAAAAAAGTGGAAGGAAGAAATTGCTTCCCACATTAAAAACGGCAACAAATATACATTCACCGGCGATAAGGATGTGAAAATAGTTTTAAACGGAGATGACAGCGGTACAGCTTTCTATACATCAACTTTCATAAATTCAGCAACCGGGAAAACAGTGGAAAATATCTGCAGGGGTGAGTTCAAGATAGTAAACGGAAAAGTCCTGTTTTACAGCGAAACGGAGTGAAATTAAAAAACCGTTTCCAAAGAAAAATATAAAAAATAACATGGAGCAGATAAGACAGTCAGATTTACTGGCTGTCTTATCTATGTATATCGTATTCGGTTTTCCAGATATATCAGTTACCAAACCAGATTCCTTCTTCTCTTTTAAAATTCTCCGGTGAATCGGAAGCGTGTACTGAGTTTTCTGTAAGACTTCCCGCAAAGAGTTTTCTTATGGTTCCTTCTTCAGCCTTATCTGGATTTGTTGCACCATTTATTTTTCTCACCTTTTCCACGGCATTTTCACCTTCCAATATCATAAGCACTATTCTCTTACCTATGAAACTTTCGGTAAGTTCTTGGAAAAAGGGTTTTTCCCTGTGTTCACAGTAGTGTTCTTCAGTCTTTTCCTTTGTGGCAGTCTCCATTTCAAGTTTAATAACGTCGAGGCCTTCTTCTTCGTATTTTGAAATTATCTTTCCGATGAGATGCCGTTCCACAGCATCGGGCTTTATTATCACAAGAGTCTTTTCCATTGTTTCTCCCTTTAAGGCTGGTCTTTATGACCATATTATTTACTTCAATATACCACAGGGTCTTAGTTATTCCTGCTGAACTTTTCTTTAATTAATGCCCCTGTTTCTTAACATATAAGCCTACAGAAGATTTCTGATAAATATGCAGAAGATTTTTGAAGGGGGCAATTTTTTTCATACCTTGATATAAATGATTCAGTGATGATTTACGGATGATTTCACGGTACACATTATTGGATTTGTACCGATTTTTATGGATAATGCTCTGATATAATTATTACTGCAGTCTATTTATATACGGAGGAATCATGATTAAAGAATTCATAAACTACTACAAACCCCACAGACTGTTGTTCTATATGGACCTTGTCTGTGCCTTTTTAATTTCTGCAACTGACCTTGTTTTCCCCATGGCGACAAGGAAATTCATCAGTGAATATATTCCGGGAAGGGATATAAGGAACATCTGGTATCTTGCTGCAGTGCTGCTCGTTTTATACATAGTAAGATTCTTCCTCGACTACTTTGTGGGATACTGGGGACACATACTAGGGGTAAGGATGGAATATGACATGAGAAGGGATATGTTCAGACATCTTCAGACCATGTCTTTTAAATATTTCGACAACACAAAAACCGGACAGCTTATGTCAAGACTCGTAAATGACCTCAATGAAATATCTGAACTTGCCCACCACGGACCTGAGGATCTTTTTATTTCAGTTGTCATGCTGACTGGTTCCTTCATTCTTATGGTTAGGATAAGTGTGCCGCTTACTCTCATTGTTTTCTCCGTCATCCCATTTCTCATCTGGTTTACAATCGCATGCAGCATGAGGATGAGAAAGAGCTTCAGGGATTTAAGGGAATCTCTTGGGGATATCAATTCAAGGGTTGAAGACTCCATGACTGGGATAAGGGTTGTTAAATCATTTACCAATGAGGATTTTGAAGAAAAAAGGTTTGATTACGGAAATACCATGTTCAGGACTCTCCGGGGTAAATCAGTTAGATACCTCGGCATATTTGCAGGGGGAATAAATTTCTTCTCAAACATCCTGAATCTTATTGCTCTTGCCTTCGGCGGTTACTTTGTATACCTCGGAAGGATCACTATTGCAGATATGACAGCCTTCATACTTTTCATGGGACTTATGATTAACCCTGTAAGAAGACTTGCCCAGTTCATCGAACTCTTCCAGAGGGGAATGGCAGGATTTGCAAGATTTTCAGAAGTCATGGCCGAAAAACCTGATATTGAAGACAAACCCGGTGCATACGTTCTTAAAGATGTAAGAGGCGAAGTGGAATTCAGGGACGTTACCTTCAGATATGCCGATGACAAGGAAGAAGTTTTAAGAGGAGTAAATCTTAGAGTAAAACCAGGCGAAACAATAGCGATAGTAGGGCCTTCAGGGGCCGGAAAGAGTACCCTTACAAGTCTCATTCCGAGATTTTATGAGATTTCCGACGGAGAGATTCTGATTGACGGCAATGATATAAGGGATGTCACTTTAAAATCCCTCAGGGAAAATATCGGCATAGTACAGCAGGATGTTTTCCTCTTCGGGGGAACCATATACGAAAACATTGCATACGGTAATCTCGATGCTTCAAAGGAAGAAGTTATTGAAGCGGCAGTAAGGGCAAATGCACATGACTTTATAATGGCAATGCCCGAAGGTTACGACACAAATATCGGTGAGAGGGGAGTCAAACTCTCAGGCGGACAGAAGCAGAGAATATCCATTGCGAGGATGTTTCTTAAAAACCCACCTGTACTTATTCTCGATGAAGCGACATCTTCACTCGACAATAAAAGTGAGAGGGTAATCCAGAAATCAATCGAAGAACTCTCAAAGGGCAGGACGACATTCATAATAGCCCACAGGCTCGCAACTATTAGAAACGCAGAGAGGATAATAGTACTTACAGAAAACGGAATAGAAGAAGACGGAACCCATGACGAGCTTCTTTCCAATACTTCCGGTGTCTACTACAACCTTTATAACCATCAGTTCTGATCATATATGAAACCCCACACTTTCACGGCAGAGGATTATACTCTGTCTTTTTTTATTGTACTAAAGAAAATTCATGCTACAGGAGCGGATAATTCTGATGTCATTTATAGGAACCATCTGGCTTAAAGAAAGATGCGTTTTATCTTTAAACC
>JBDHVQ010000059.1:0-10424 GCA_039809845.1 Clostridiaceae bacterium
GCAGGATATCTTCCATCTTTTCCGCAGTATAATTCCGGTTCTTTGCCGGGATTTCTCATTACTTTCACCACTATTTAAATAAAAGATTCAAATTCAGGTATGGCTTAATTTCCTTTATACAAAAAAAGAAGCACATTGAATACCTAATACCTGTGCTTACTTATTTATCTTATTATTTACGATTTTATAATTTATATTACTGGATTATATTAAGTGGATTACAATGGAATTCCAGTCGTTTTTTTCTCAGAATCATTCCTCTTTTATCTCATTGAGAGATCCTGTCATTACTACACTGTATAAAGGTTCCACGTGTCTTATTTCATATAAAGTTTTACCTACATTCCATCTTACTTCATTAATCATTTTTCCTTCACCACTGACAATGAGGGTAATCTGACCCTTATCACTGGGTTCAGCAAGGTATACTTCATTAAGGTATTTCACTACAGCTTTTCCAAGTTCTAAGGGAGATTCTCCTTTGATGTTGCTTGCTTTAAAGAGAATATTCCAGTTGCCCATATTGAATATAAGTCCGGTGGTCCCTGCAGCTCCCTGCATATATCCGACAGTGCCATATCCTAAATCCACTTTTTTACCATTAAGGTCATCTATCCGGTTTACCTTTGATATTGCTTCTTCTTTTGTATCATAAGTAGTTTTTTTGAACTGGGCGATGGGTTTTAAGTCATTCAGTGCCACGTTATTAACATCAATCGGTTTATCCTCTGCAAAATAAAGGATGGAGTAGTTATTTTTATCCTTCACATCGGTTGCGGCGGATAAAAAGAGCTTTGTATCCGGATTCAGAATGTGCTGCGGAAGATTTTCTTCCCCAACAGTTTCACTTACTTTCTTTAAAACCTCGATACTTACTTCTTCCGGAGTTTTCACTGCTGCCTGTGCATATGTAACTTCATGGGATATTCCCCCTAAAGGGCAAAACCCTGTAACAAGAAGCAGCGAAGATAAAAGAATTGCTTTTCCTTTTATTGTTCTCTCCCCTTTTTTGATTTTCACTTTAATGGAAATCCGTTTTTATGTTTCTATATTCCGGTATCTTTATCCGGTATATGTATCCAATATATGTATTCGGTACCTGTATTTCCTGTATACTCTAATAATAACGTGTTTAAATTAATGGCTTTTTAAGTCATAATTAAATTTCAGAGTACATTATGTTATTAAAATACGATTCCTGTGTCTGAATTTTTACTGTTCAATAAACTCTCCAATTAAACAGTGCTTGTGGATGCCGTGAGTGAACCAGCCGGATCTGCATTCTTTTTGGTTTAGCCAACAGGGAAGAATTGTATTCCTTCACTTTACAGGACCCTTGAGTTTCTGATTATTGTAAATTCCTGTACTATGAAAAATCCCCCCTTAAGGTCAGTGGCTTTAAGGGGGAGGGGTTTTAATTTATTATATTATTTCATCCATGATTCATCGGATGGATTTTTAATGAATCTTCTGATCTTTTCCTGGTCTTCTGGTTTAATGAATTTATTTTCTTCTGCTACTTCCAATAGTTCAGAAAGGTCTGTCAGTGATATGGTTTTTACATTTTCTTCCTTCACTGCTCTTTGTGCCTTTTCCATTTCGTATGTAAATATAGAGATGAGGCCGGTAACATCAGCTCCCTGTTCCCTTAGGTGCCTTACAGCTTCAAGGGATGAACCGCCTGTGGAAATGAGGTCTTCAATGACAACTGTCTTCATCCCCTCAGTTACTTTTCCTTCTATCCTGTTCTCTTTTCCGTGGTCCTTTGCTTTTCCCCTTACAAATCCCATGGACAGTTCAAGTTCCCATGCACATATTGCCGCATGGGGAATTCCTGCTGTTGCAGTACCCATTATCATCTCTGTATCAGGAAATTCTTCCTTTATGACCCTTATCATTTCTTCTTCGATTATTTTTCTCACTTCAGGGTAGGATAATGTAAGTCTGTTGTCGCAGTAAATTGGTGATTTTATTCCAGATGCCCAGGTAAAAGGCTTTTCCGCTGAGAGGGCAACTGCCCCTATCTCAAGTAGTCCCTTTGCTATTTCTTTCATTTTTATTCCCCCAGGAATTCTTTTCTGATTTCTCTGTATGTTTTTACAGGATCTTCTGCCGAAGTTATGGGTCTTCCGACAACTATGAAATCGGATCCAAGTTTTCTTGCTTCTTCCGGTGTCACTATTCTTTTCTGGTCTCCTGCATCGGATGACTTAGGTCTTATTCCCGGTGTCACAGTTATAAACTCATCTCCGAGTTTTTCCTTTATCCCAGGAACCTCAAGGGCTGAACATACAACTCCGGAAAGGCCTGCTTTTTTTGCATTTTCTGCGTAGTGGATTACAGTTTCCTTTAAAGGGCGGTCTATAAGGAGGTCGTTATTCATGGTTTCTTCAGATGTGGATGTAAGCTGTGTTACGGCTATCAGAATAATCTCTTTCCCGCTTTTTTTAGCTTCTTCTGCGGCTTCTTCCATCATCTTTATTCCTCCGCCTGCATGGAGGTTCATCATATCGGCACCGTGTTTTACTGAGCTTCTTACAGCTCCCCTTACGGTATTTGGTATATCGTGGAATTTAAGGTCTAAAAATATTCTGTGGCCTTTTTCTTTAATCTTTTTTATGATTTCAGGTCCCGCTGAATAAAAAAGCTCCATTCCTACTTTGACATAGAGTTCCTCGCTGAATTTATCCAGGAATTCCAGGGTTTCTTTTTCTCCCGGAAAATCAAGGGCTATTATTACATCTCTTTCCATGTTTTATCCCCCTTTTTATTTTTTATCTGTGTGAATATCCCACAGCATCACTGACACTTTCAAATCCGTATCTTTTTAGTACAGAAGGAAGGTTTTCTATTATTTCAGGACACACATAAGGATTTACAAAGTTTTCTGTCCCCACTGCAACCGCCGAGGCTCCGGCATACAGAAATTCGAGCACATCTTCTGCCGTCTGTATTCCTCCCATTCCTATTATGGGAATTTTCACTGTTTTATAGACTTCATGGATCATCCTTATGGCAACCGGTTTTACTCCAGGACCTGAATAACCTCCCGTTCCATTTGCAAGGATGGGTCTTCCTGTCTTTAAGTTGAGTCTCATGCCTATAAGGGTGTTTATCATGGTTATTCCGTCGGCTCCTCCCCTTTCTGCAGCTTCTGCAGTGAGCTTAATATCCGTCACATTTGGGGAGAGCTTCATATAGACAGGTTTTTCTGATACTGCCTTCACCTTCTGGGTAAGTCTTAAGACTGCTTCAGGATCCACACCAAAGGCAATTCCGCCTTCCTTTACGTTTGGGCATGAAATGTTTATTTCGAGGGCTCCCACGTTTTTTATCCTGCTTATCCTCTCTGCCGTATAGCAGT
Source organism: Clostridiaceae bacterium (assembly GCA_039809845.1). Lineage (GTDB taxonomy): Bacteria > Bacillota > Clostridia > Clostridiales > Clostridiaceae > JG1575. The sequence continues at coordinate 3,365 of JBDHVQ010000059.1, forward strand.
AGTCATCCTCTGTATATCCCGCAACATTTGATATTATCGGAATATCAAACTGAGACAGCCAGTCAAGTTCCTTTTCAACATCATCTATCCCGGGGTTCATGAGTCCAATGGCATTGAGCATTCCGCCTTTGACTTCAGTTACCCTCGGCATCTTGTTCCCTTCTCTTTTTTCCCTGGTTACTGCCTTTATCATTATTGAGCCAAGAAGGCTTAGATCATAATACCCGGCATATTCCCTTCCGAATCCGAAGCAGCCGGATGCGGGCATTACAGGATTCTTAAGATTTAATCCTGGAAGATTTACAGTAAGATCAATATTTTTATCCATATATAACTTCCCCCAGTCTGAAAACAGGTCCGTCCTTGCAGACTCTCTTAAGTCCGTCCTTCGTCTCCTTCATGCAGCCGTAACATGCTCCGATACCGCAGGCCATCCTCTCTTCAAAAGAAAGGTAACCCTTTTTTATATCTTTATACTTTTCATCGAGGCCCTTAAGCATAGGAAGTGGACCGCAGGAATAAAGACAGTCAAAATCAATTTCATGATCTTTAAGAAAATCCAGTGTATTGCCCCTGAAACCTGCTGACCCGTCGTCGGTGCATATATGTGTATCTCCTAGGGACCTGAATTCTTCTTCTGCAAATACACTTTCTGAATTTTTGAATCCAAGTACTGAAATTACTGTCTTATTTTGTTCCCTGAGCCTTTTTCCAAGCTCATAAAGTGGAGGTATGCCGACTCCCCCGCCCACAAGAAGTATTGACTGTGAATCATCCTGTATGGGAAAGCCAGTACCGAGGGGTCCCAGTACATCGAGAAGTTCCCCTTCCCTGGTATGGGTCAGATACTCTGTACCTTCTCCCATGACCTTATAGATAATATCTATTGTTTTATTATTCTTATCCGCTGAAAATATGGAGATGGGCCTTCTTAAAAGAAACCTTCCGCCCGGGAGCTTTATATTCAAAAATGTGCCTGCCATGAAGGAAAAGTCCCTGTCTCCGGCGTAAAGACTCATCCTCCAGGTATCCTCAGCAATATTATTATTGCTTAAGACCTTCATATTATTCTTGTTTTCCATATCAATATGCCTTTCTTAATATGCCTTTACAGGGAAACTCATGGATTCAAGAACCCTTAAAAGTGCCCTTGCCGTATCGAGGGATGTAAGACATGGGATGTTGTTTTCCACACTTTCACGCCTTATAAGAAATCCGTCGGATATCCTGTCTTTTCTCGATTCTGTGAATGTGTTTACCACGAACTGAACTTCTCTTTTTCTTATGACATCGAGGACGGTCTTTCCCTCTCCGCCAATCTTTTCAACTTTCCGGCACCTTACACCCTTTTCTGAAAGATATTCTGAAGTACCCTTTGTTGCGACAATACCGTAGCCTATGGCATTGAATCTTAAAGCAAGGTCCAGTGCTTCTTCCTTGTCCCTGTTGCCTATTGTGAAGAGAACTGTCCCGAATTCAGGCATTTTATATCCTGCTGCTGCAAGTGCCTTATACAGTGCACGGTCAAGTGTCACATCCCTTCCTATGACTTCCCCTGTGGATTTCATTTCAGGCCCTAAGGCTATATCTACCTTCCTTAATTTCGAGAAACTGAATACGGGCATTTTTACTGAAAAATCATCATTTTCAGGAAGAAGCCCCGTAACATATCCTTCATCTTCAAGCTTTCTTCCCATTATTGCCCTGGCGGCAAGATCCGCCATTCTTATGTCCTTTACCTTGGACATGAAGGGGACAGTCCTTGAGGACCTGGGATTTACTTCAAGTACGTATACTTTGCCCGATTTTTCAACGACGAACTGTATATTGTAAAGACCTATGAGGTTTAATCCCCTGCCTATTCTCACCGTATAGTCTTCTATTGTCTTTTTGACTTCATCTGAAAGTGTGTAGGGAGGATAGACTGCCATGGAGTCGCCTGAATGGACTCCTGCCCTTTCTATATGCTGCATTATTCCCGGGATTACAGAAGTTTCCCCGTCACAGACTGCATCGACTTCAGCTTCAATTCCCACGAGGTACTTGTCTATTAGAACCGGTTCCCCGCCGTTGACTTCAATATTCCTTTCCATGTATGCATCCATTTCTTCATCCCTGTAGATGATTTCCATGTTCGCACCGCCGAGGACATAGGAGGGTCTGACAAGTACGGGATAACCTGCTCTTTTTGCTATTTCCTTTGCTTTTACAGGATCTTTTGCAGTATCCCCTTCAGGCATGGGTATTCCAAGTTCCCTTAACTTTCTTTCGAACTGGTCCCTGTCTTCTGCAAGGTTTATTGATTCAAGTGAAGTCCCGAGGATTGCAACTCCTCTTTCACTTAAGCTTTCAGCAAGGTTTATTGCAGTCTGTCCGCCGAAGGATACTATTACTCCTTCCGGTTCTTCAAGCCTTATGATGTTCATGACATCTTCAGTAGTCAGTGGTTCAAAGTAAAGCTTGTCTGAAATTGAAAAGTCCGTCGAGACAGTTTCCGGGTTGTTGTTTATGATTATCGCTTCATATCCCATTTTTTTAAGAGACCATACACAGTGGACAGTGGCATAGTCAAATTCCACTCCCTGTCCGATTCTTATGGGACCCGATCCCAGTACTACAACCTTTTTTCTGCCGCTTTTTAAAGATTCATTTTCCTCTCCCCAGGTGGAATAAAAATATGGGGTTGAAGAAGTAAATTCAGCTGCGCAGGTATCCACCATCTTATAGACCGGCTTTAAACCCATGGTGAGCCTTTTTTCTTCTATGGAGGATTCATCCTTACCGGTCAGTTCCCCGATGTATTTATCTGAAAATCCCATCTTTTTGGCTGCGGGAAGTATTTCCTCAAGGGGTTCTTCCTTTATTCTTTTTTCCATATTTACGATGTTCATAAGTTTATGGAGAAAGAACATATCGATCTTTGTCATTTCATGTATTTCTTCAGGTGTATGCCCCCTTCTTAAATATTCATAAACCGCAAATATCCTTCTGTCTTCTCCCCTTGTAATTATGGATTTTAATTCTTCATCATCCATTGCAGTTATTTCAGGAAGACTTAAATGACACGCCTTGACTTCAAGGGATCTTACTGCTTTAAGTATTCCCTCTTCAAAGGATCTTCCAAGGGCCATGACTTCCCCCGTAGCCTTCATCTGGGTTCCGAGTTTCCTGTTGGCTGACCTGAATTTATCAAAGGCAAATCTCGGTATTTTTACCGCGATATAATCTATGGACGGTTCAAAGCATGCATAGGATACTTTTGTAACAGGGTTTATTATTTCATCGAGGTTTAAACCCAGTGCAATCTTAGCCGCGATTTTTGCGATCGGATATCCCGTAGCCTTGCTCGCCAGGGCAGAAGACCTTGAAACCCTGGGATTTACTTCGATGACGTAGTATTCAAATGAATTGGGATTAAGAGCCAGCTGAACGTTGCATCCACCCTCAATGCCGAGGGCTCTTATTATCTTCAGGGAAGCATTCCTCATCATCTGGAATTCCCTGTCGGCCAGTGTAAGACAGGGAGCGGCAACTGTGGAGTCTCCTGTATGGATTCCCACAGGATCGAAGTTTTCCATGGAGCAGACTACTATGGCAGTGTCATTTGCATCCCTCATCACTTCAAATTCTATTTCCTTCCAGCCAGCTATGGACATCTCTATGAGACACTGTCCCGCAGGTGACAGGGAAAGTCCGTTTTCAACCGTGGTTTTAAGTTCTTCTTCATCCTTACATATTCCGCCTCCGGTTCCCCCGAGGGTAAATGCAGGTCTTACTATCACCGGGTACCCTGTGGAATCTGCAAACTGAACCGCTTCTTCAACGGATGTTGCGATTACTGAAGGAGGAACTGGTTCTTCTATTTCCCTTATGAGGTTTCTGAAAAGATCCCTGTCTTCAGCCTTATTTATAGCTTCCATGTCTGTACCGAGTATCCTTATACCCATCTCATTTAAAATACCGTCCTTAGATAGTTCGACGGCCATATTGAGCCCTGTCTGTCCCCCGAGGGACGGAAGGAGTGCATCGGGCCTTTCCTTTCTCAGTACTCTTTTTATAAAATCAAGGGTCAGGGGTTCCATGTAGACTTTGTCTGCAGTTTCCCTGTCGGTCATTATGGTTGCAGGATTTGAATTTACAAGGACAACGGATATTCCTTCTTCCCTCAGGGAGGCGCAGGCCTGTGTGCCGGCATAGTCAAATTCCGCTGCCTGTCCTATTACTATGGGTCCTGATCCTATGACCATGACTTTTTTGATATCCTTATTCAGCGGCATTTTTCTTACCCTCCATCATTTCAAGAAATTTTTCAAAAATCACAGATCCATCAGACGGTCCCGGGGAACTTTCCGGGTGGAACTGCACGGAAAATGCATTGTATTTTCTGTGCCTTATACCTTCCACTGTACCGTCATTCACACACCTGTATGTCACTTCAAGACCTGTGCCTGAAAGACTTTCCTCATCGACAACGTATCCGTGGTTCTGGCTTGTTATATAGATTTTTCCTGTTTCAAGTTCCTTCACCGGATTATTTCCGCCCCTGTGTCCGAATACCATCCTCTCAGTTTCTGCTCCGCATGCCTTTGCAAGGAGCTGGTGGCCCATACATATACCAAAGACCGGCACCTTTCCCAGGAGTTTTTTTATGATTTCATATGTTTCAGGAACGTCATCAGGATTTCCCGGGCCATTGGAGAGCATGATGCCGTCGGGATTAAGTTCCAAAGCATCTTCTGCGGGGTAATTCCACGGCACTACTGTTATATTGAGCCCCCTTTCTGCGAGGTTTTTAAGAATTGAGGACTTCATGCCGTAGTCGTAGAGCACAACCCTTTTCCCTGATCCCGGGACTTCATATATGTTTCCTGCGGATACCCTTTCAATATGGTTTATAAAAAAGTCAGCCTTTCCGATTTTCATCAGTGCTTCTTCATTGCTTACATCTGAATCTGTTATGATTCCCTTAAGAGAACCTTTTTCCCTTAAAAGCCTTGTGAGTTTCCGTGTGTCGATGCCGCAAAGTCCGGGTATGCCGAATTTGGCAAGGTACTGACTGAGTGTCTTTTCCATCCTGAAATTCGAAGGATGCTCTGCGTATTCACCGACTATCATTGCACTGACATGGGGCTTTGAAGATTCGTAGTCGTATCTGTTTATTCCGTAGTTTCCCTGCATGGGAAAGGTCATGACCGCCATCTGTCCTAAAAATGATGGGTCTGTAAGAAGTTCCTGGTATCCTGTCATGGAAGTTGTAAAGACAACTTCCCCGAATGCTTCAGATCCTGATCCGAATCCTTCCCCCTCAAATACACTTCCGTCTTCAAGAACCAGCTTTCTCTTCATTTATTTCCCCCTCTTTAAGAACCGCTTCTCCGTTTAATAAAACCATAAAGGTTTTTCCATATACTTCTTCACCCTTAAAAGGGTTGTTTTCTGATTTTGATTCCCCTGAGGATGGATCCACCGTGTATTTCACACTGAGGTCCATAACTGTAATATCAGCTGCTGCCCCTTCTTCAAGGACCCCTTCTTTAAGTCCGAATACCTTAGCCGGACCCTCTGTCATGGCGCGGATAACCGTCTCAAGGCTCGTCTTCCCTGTCTTTACAAGCTTTGTATATAAAAGTGAAAAGGTATTTTCTGTTCCTATGATGCCAAAGGGGGATCTTTCAAGTCCCTTTGATTTTTCCGATGGTGTATGGGGTGCATGGTCTGTTGCAATGACTGTGATTATCCCGGAATTCAGTGAATCCAGAAGTTTTTCCCTGTCACTTTCATCCCTTAATGGAGGATTCATCCTGTAGTTTCCGTCCTCCTTAAGATCCATGTCACATAAAAGAAGGTGATGGGGTGTGACTTCACCTGATACCTTATAACCCCATGTCTTTCCGAGGGATAAAAGATCCGGTCCCCTGCCAGTACTCATATGGCATATGTGGTACTTTGCACCGGCATCTCCTGCAAGGAGTATATCCCTTCCTATCTGGACATCCTCACATGAGCGCAGGATTCCTTTGTGGCCGTGTTCCTTCGCATATCTTCCTTCATGTATATATCCGCCCCTTATGAGGGAATTTTCCTCACAGTGGGCAGTTATTACTTTATCCAGATCCCCTGCAGCTTCCATGGCCTGAAACATAATTCCTGCATTCTGTACTCCCCTGCCGTCATCTGTAAAGGCGACAGCTCCTGCCTGTACCATGGCATGAAAATCCACCAGTTCCTCGCCTTTTCCGCCGACTGTTATGGGTGAATAAAAGCTGACCCTTATGGGAGATCCAATGGCACGGCTGTAAAGATCCTCCATCTTCTCCGGAGTATCCGGCATGGGTACAACGTTGGGCATTGCAAATATATGTGTATACCCCCCCTTAAGGGCCGCCCTTGAACCTGTGAGAATTGTTTCCTTGTGGGTCATTCCAGGTTCCCTTAAATGGACGTGAACATCGATAAATCCCGGAGTTACAAGCTTTCCCTGAAGATCATACACAGTACACTGTTCTTCCGGGTGGATGTCACTGCCTATCTTTTCTATTTTTCCGCCGGCAATGAGGATATCTCTTTTTTGAGTTTCATTTCCTGAAGTAATTACAGATCCATTTTTAAGAAGTATTTTCTTTTCCATCTAATCCTCCAGTGCCCTTTCTATTACAGCCATCCTTACAAATACTCCGTTTTCCATCTGGCGGAAAATCCTCGATTTTTCACTTTCCACAAGATCTGAATCTATTTCCCAGCCCCTGTTGAAAGGTGCCGGATGCATTATTACCGCGTCTTCCTTCATCATCCCGTACCTTTTTCTGCAGAGCCCATAGTTTTCGAGGTATTCTTCCATGGAAACCTTAAATTCCACCGGATGTCTCTCGTGCTGTACACGAAGCAGCATGACTATGTCCATGGAAGAAATGATTTCGTCGCATTCACTGTATTTATATGATGGGTGCTTAAGGCTCTCCGGGGCTGAAAGATAAACTTCCATGCCGAGCCTTCCCATTATTTCAATATTTGTCGCGGCGACCCTTGAGTGGACTATATCTCCCATTATGAGGACTTTGAG
>JBDHVQ010000060.1:0-10228 GCA_039809845.1 Clostridiaceae bacterium
CTTAAACGTGGATATATTCTTCTGCGTGGTAGGAACTTCTTACAAGCGGTGAAGATGCGACTGATTTAAAGCCCATTTCCATAGCTTTATCCTTATAGAAGTCAAACACTTCAGGCGTTACATATTCTTCCATCTCTATATGAAGATCCGAAGGCCTTAAGTACTGACCGAGGGTAAGAACATCACATCCTGCATCCTTTATCCTTCTTACTGCTGATAAAACCTGTTCTTCAGTTTCTCCAAGGCCCAGCATCATTCCGCTCTTTGTAATTGCCTTTGGATATTTGTCCTTTACGTATCTTATTACTGAAAGTGATCTTTCAAAGTCTGCCATGGGGCGGACTCTTTTATAAAGTTCGGGTACAGTTTCCACGTTGTGGTTTAATACATCAGGTTCTGAAGACATAATGATGTCGAGGAGGTCTTCTCTTCCCTGCATATCCGGGATCAGCAGTTCAACTGTAACTCCCGGAGCCTTTTTTCTTATTTCAAGGACAACATTTTTAAACTGTTCTGCACCCTGGTCTTCCAGGTCATCCCTTGTTACAGAAGTGATTACGGCATGTTTAAGTCCGAGTTCCTTAATAGCCTCTGCTACCTTTGAAGGTTCCATAATATCCACTTCATCGGGAATCTTTTTTTCCACGTTGCAGAATGTACAGTTTCTTGTACAGTTTCTTCCGAGTATCATAAATGTAGCAGTTCCCCTTGAATGGCATTCGAGTCTGTTGGGGCAGTTTGCTTCACGGCATACAGTATTGAGGCTGAGCTTTTCTATTATCCCTTCCACCTTGTTGGTGTTGAGGAATTTTCTTTCAACTTTTTTGGCTCTTAACCACTCGGGCTTTCTTTCAACATTTTTTGTAGCTCTCATAATATTTTTCCTTTCAGTGCAATTTATATTATTCTGTATGTCCCAGTAGATCTCTTACAAGTGTCTTTTTATCCATACCGGTTATATATTTACCGGTCTCCGTGCCTTCAAGGGCCTTTTCAAGTTCTGCCTTTCTGTAGGGAATACCCTTTAATCTTGTTTCAAGAAGGTAAATCGGAAGTTCTCCGAAGTAGTCCCCTGATATGTTTATTTCCTTTATTATCCCTTTTTCCACCATGACTTCATAATCCACGAGTCCGAAGGGATATTTTACTGCGTTTTCCACGTTGAATGAAGGACAGTTTCCGTATGTCCATTCCGGAGACGCGTATTTGGAATCAGAAAACATCCTTATTTCTTCCTTTTCATATTCAGTGGGGATGTAGATATCGGAAAAACCATGGTAGTCCATGACAAAATCCCTTAAATATTCCCTGAATTCAAAGGTATCCATATCTTTTTTTACGTATGGTCTTATATTGGTTACTCTTGAAGCAACTGAAGTAATCGCCTTGTCCTTTATCTTTTCCTTCCTTGATATGAGTGCCTTCGGAACTTCGGAAAGATCTATTTCGTAGAGTAGTGTTCCGTGGTGGAGAATCTTGTCCCTCGTAAAATACTGGGCATTTCCTGAAAATTTCTTTCCGTCTATCAGAATGTCGTTTCTTCCCGTGAACCTTGCATCTGCTCCAAGAGACTGCAGTGCCTTTATTACAGGTTCTGCAAACTTTTCAAATCCTTCTGCAATGGGGGAGTTCTTTTCCTTTCTCTTTGTGATGAAAGTAAAATTTATGTTCCCCGGGCCGTTGAAGACTGTTCCGCCTCCTGAAATTCTCCTTACGATGTCGATATTTTCCCTTGTGGTGTAATCTGTATTGACTTCCTTATACAGATTCTGGTTGCGTCCCAGAAGAATACTGCGTGAATTAATCCACAGGATGAATATGTCTTCGTCCATGCGGTTCATGTAGTATTCTTCGAGGGCGTGGTTATAAAAACAGCTCCTGCTGTCGTTTTCGATGTATATCATTCCATGACCCCTTCCAATCATTTACGACCGTCACATCCAATTATAAACCATAGTGTAAACCTGTCCAATACCAGATGATAATGTTATTCACTTAATGGCTTTACTATGGTTCCTTTACTTATATTTTTAAGGAAATCAGGGGACACCCGAAGGTGCCCCCTGATGAGGTGATTATTTGAATTACATTCCTATTTATATTCCTTCATCAGTTCTCTGAATACCGGAATGGACTTTTTAACTTTTTCATGATCAGCACAGTATGAAAGTCTTAAGTAAGTGGGGCATCCAAATCCTATCCCGGGAACGAGAAGGAGATCCTTTTCTTTTGCCTTTTCCATGAATTTCAGTGAATCTCCGTCCGGAGCTTCGAGGAAGAGGTAGAATGCGCCGTCTGGTTTTGCCACATTATATCCCATTTCTGTAAGTTCAGAAAGGAGAAGTTCCCTGTTCTTTCTGTATACTTCAAGGTCTGGTTCAATGTCTATGCACTTTGCAATTACCTGCTGCATGAGGGATGGTGCGTTTACATAGCCGAGGATTCTTGCAGCTCCGCCGCATGCAGCCATGAATGTTTCCCAGTCCTTTACAGTGTTTGGTACAAGGAGGTATCCTATTCTTTCGCCGGGCAGGGATAATGACTTGGACCATGAATAGCATACTATTGTATTGTCGTAGAGTGCAGGAACCCAGGTGATCTTTTCGTCGGTGTAGACAAGTTCCCTGTAAGGTTCATCTGATATGAGATAAATAGGTGCACCGTTCTTTTCAGACTGTTCCTTTAAAAGTTCTGCGAGTTTTTTAAGTGTTTCTTCTGAATAGATGACACCAGATGGGTTATTAGGAGTATTGATTATTATACCCTTTGTCTTTTCTGAAAGTGCTTTTTTAACTCCTTCCATATTGATCTGAAGATCGCCTGTGGCTTCAACAAGTACCATCTTTCCGCCCTTTGCTTCTATGAATGGCTTGTACTCAGGGAAGTATGGGGCAACCACTATTATTTCATCTTCTTCATCAGAAATTATTGCTTTGAGTACAATATTCAAGGCAGCAGCAGCTCCGCATGTTATATAAAGATTATTCCTGTTATAGTCTGTACCGAATCTTTTATTTAAATTTTCTGCTATTGCATCCCTGCATTCGTTTGATCCTGCAGCTGAAGTGTAGCTGTGGAATTCAACAGGGTTTTTATCTTCAACTATTTCAAGTATAGCCTTCTGTACTTCATCAGGTGCCGGAACGTTGGGGTTACCTATGGAAAAGTCCAGTACGTTTTCTGCTCCGACAACAGGTATTCTTGAAAGGGCATATTCAAAGATATCGCGTATCACTGACTTTTGAGTACCGAGTTTTATCATTTCTTCATTAAGCATTTTAATTTCTCCTTTGAAATTTCCCCTGAATTATTCCAGGGACTGTATTTTTAATAACTTATGGTCAGATTCAAAACTTACGGTCAGCTTTTAAAAAAATTACATCAGCCTGATAAAATATCTGCTTCAGTTGAGGGGCCGGAAAAGGCCCTCACTCATGAATTTACCTATATTTCAACTTCCTCTTCTTCCACCAGCTGGGGATGCTGATCCCTGGTTTTTGCCCTTGGTCCCATTGCCATGGCGATGAAGGTAAACACAATGGCACCGGCTATTGCAGGTACTATCCAGGGGAATCCCTGGGCATTCAGCGGCATAAGAGCGATGAATGAATCAAAAGGCTTTGCACCTGTAGTCATCTCTGAGAATGCATTGAGTGCCATTGGAAGTGAAACCATGAGTGCTCCGAGAACACCACCCACATATGTAAGGTCATATTTTATCTTCCTGTCAAAGAGTGAGAGGAGTATAAGTATTATGTACATGGGGTAAAGGAGAAGAAGTACAGGTACCGCTACCTTAATTATCTGGTTTAATCCCATGAGTGAAACAAAGTATGAAAGGATTACAGCAACTGTTACGAGCATCTTATAGGATAACTTTCCGTTTGAAATTCTGTGGAAGAAGTTACCGAAGGTTGCTGAAAGGCCGACTGATGTTGTAAGACATGCCAGTGCAATCGCCAGGGAAAGAGCTACAGAACCTGCTGATCCCAAGAGTCTGTGGACAGTGTCGAGAAGGAGTGGAACTCTTTCAGTTCCTGCAGGAATTACAGAAGAAGCTGTAGCTCCCACATATGTAAGTCCGCCATAGACAAGCGCAAGGAGTATGAATGTCACAAGGGAAGCTCCCACTGATACCGGTATCTGTTCCCTTCTCTTCCTGTATCCTTTTCCTATGAGGTCAGTCAATACTATACCTGCCATAAGGGGTGACCCGAGGGCATCCATCGTCTGATAACCTTCCTGGAATCCCATGAGGAAAAACTGTTTGTCTGGTAGTTTTGCAACAGGGCCGATGGGTTTGATTACTGATCCCACAATTATTATGAAAAGCACCACCAGAAGGGCAGGGGTCAGGAATTTTCCTATTATATCGACAACTCCGCTTTCATTGATTACAAGAACCCAGGTAATAATGAAGAATATCAGGGAGAAGAGCCAAATGGGAACTCCGCTGAAATAGGGAGCCACACCGATTTCGTAAGTTGTGGCGGATGTTCTTGGTACTGCAAAGAAAGGTCCTATGATGAGTATTGCAAGTGCGCCTATGGTTTTTGCAAATGCAGGGTGCACTCTTTTTCCCATATCATCGGCACGTCCGCCGATATAGATGGTGGCAATTACCCCCATTATGGGAAGCACAGGGTCTGTGAGAAGGAATCCGAACATCGCCTTCATCCAGTTGGAACCTGCCATGTGTCCAAGGTATGGCGGGAAAATCAGGTTTCCTGCACCGAAAAAGATAGAGAAAAGAGCAAATCCTACGACAATCTTGTCCATGTTCCTGTTACGTTCGTTTAACATATAACTTCCCCCGGGTTTATAGATTGAATTACAGTCCGTTTACTATATTGTTGGGTTTTTCGCCCTTATGCACTTTTTCCATGTTTTCGTAGGACCATTTCTGCATTCTTATAAATGCATCATCTGTGGTTCCCGCGATATGGGGAGTGATTGTAAGTCTTGCCTTTCCTTTATCACTTAGGTTTAAAAGAGGATGGTCTTCTGAAGGAGGTTCAGGTGCTATGACATCGAGCCCAGCAAATACCTTTCCTTCCTCGAGTCCCTTCTTCAAAGCTTCGTTGTCAACTATTTCGCCTCTTGCCACGTTGATTATGAGGGCATCCTGTTTCATCTTTCCGATTGATTCATCATTGATAAGTCCTTTTGTTTCTTCAGTTACAGGCACATGGAGGGAAATCACGTCACATTCTTTAAAAATCCTGTCAAGGTCTGTAAATTCAATGTCATATTCTTTTTCAACAGCTTCATTTCTGAATATATCGTAGTACATCATCTTACAGCCAAATGGCTTCATGAGTCGTGTAAGTTCCTTGCCTATGGCACCGAGGCCCACAAGTCCCACTGTCATTCCTCCGAGTTCCTTCTGGCCGTGTACCCTGTAGTCGTTGAAGCTTTCCATATACCTTGAAGAAGATGATTTGATCTTCGCATCTGATTCAGATACTCTTCTTATTCCGGAAAGGATGAGACCGAGAGCATGTTCAGCAACTGATATTGCGTTTACCGCCCTGTTGTTGCAGACAAATATTCCCTTTTCCTTTGATCTGTCGAGATTGATCTTGTCAAATCCCACCCCGAGGGACTGAATGAGTTTTACATTGTCAAGCTTGTCCATAAGTTCTGCACTCATGGGATCAACGGGTCCTATCCATAGGAAATCCGCATCCTCACATGCCTTTGCCAGAGCTTCGTCGTCACATGGATAATCGATGTAGGAGATTTCCCATCCTTCTGGCATCTTTACACCAAATTTGTCCACAAGTCCCGGTTTTAGAGTCGTTGCAATCTTTGCCATTTTACCTCACCTTTTACACTTTTTATTTTTTATATGATAGATTTTACCCAATGAAAATGATTCCCCATTACAAAATGAAGCTGAATAAAGGCAAAAAACAATACCGATACGACTTAAGTTAGTGATATAACAAACTATATTGGTTGCGTAAATTACAGTTTGTTAAAAAATGCTAATCATTCAGAAATATGTGATAGGGATAACGTTTACTAATTGAATTATAACACATAATATCCTAGTATACAGGGAAACTTTGAACATTGTGTATTTTTTATCTTATTAGTAAAAATAATGTGAAGAATATCACTTATTTAACCGTTATCATTCATTCTTTTCAGATTATATTAAAATATGCACTTTTTCTTTTCTATTTATCAGAATTCTGCATAAAAGTACAACAGTTAAAAGGTCAGGACACATCCATTCTGCTTTGCCGGTTTTACAGTAAAAATAACCCCTTCAGACCATATACTATCAAGGTCTGAAGGGGTTGAACAAATTCTTTATTCTGTTGTTCTACATTATATTAATGTATTGTTTAAAGATAATGCAGATCTGGTTAAAATCATTATCTGCCTGTTTTTTCTATCTCATAAAGAGAGGTACAAATACCAGGGAAATGATGGTCATAAGCTTTATCAGGATATTTATGGATGGTCCTGAAGTATCCTTGAATGGATCCCCCACTGTGTCGCCTACTACAGCTGCTTTATGCGCGTTGGATCCTTTTCCTCCGTGCTGTCCGGATTCTATGTACTTCTTTGCATTGTCCCATGCTCCGCCGGCATTAGCCATGAAGATTGCAAGGAGAACACCTGTTACAAGAGATCCTGCAAGAAGTCCGCCGAGGGCTTCCTTACCCAGGATAAATCCAACTGCCAGGGGAGAAATTATGGCTACAAGTCCCGGAAGAATCATTTCCTTTAATGCATGTCCGGTCGAAATATCAACACATCTTGCATAATCAGGCTTTCCAGTTCCTTCCATTATTCCAGGTATTTCCCTGAACTGTCTTCTTACTTCCTTGATCATTTCTTCAGCTGCCTTTCCGACAGATGTCATTGTAAGAGCAGAGAAGAGGAAAGGAAGCATGGCTCCGATGAGAAGTCCTGCTATTACTTCGGGGTTTAAAAGGCTGATTGTGGAAAGTCCGGCAACGGATGCATAGGATGAGAAGAGTGCAAGTGCTGTAAGTGCAGCAGAACCTATTGCAAAGCCCTTTCCTATGGCTGCAGTTGTATTTCCCACTGAATCGAGTGTGTCTGTTATTTCCCTTACTTCATGGGGAAGGGCGCTCATTTCTGCGATACCGCCGGCATTATCTGCCACAGGTCCGTATGCATCGACTGATACGACCATTGCTGTGGTTGAAAGCATTCCAACTGCTGCAAGTGCTATTCCGTATATTCCTGCAAAGAAGAATGAAACGAGGATACCTGCTGCAATTATGAGTATAGGCCAGAGTGTAGACATCATACCCACACCGAGTCCTGATATGATGTTTGTCGCAGCACCAGTATTTGACTGTTCTGCAATTCCCCTTACGTGCCTGAATTCATCGGAAGTATAGATTTCAGTTACCTTTCCGATAAGAAGACCGACAACTATACCGGAAGTCACTGCGAGGGCACACTGGTAATTGTCAAAGAATACCTTGCTGAATATAAATGAAGCGATAAGTACTATGATACTTGAAATATAGGTACCAAGGTTAAGTGCCTTTGAAGGATCCTTGTCACCTCTGACGTTTAAAATACCGAGTATTGAAGCAATGATTCCAAGAGCTGTTATAACTATGGGGTAAAGTACACCCTGGAGAACGGGAAGGTCGAACTGAGTACCGAATTTCGGAACTATATGTGTGATTGTGGTTGCAAGAGTTACTGCTGAAACAATTGATCCAACATAGGATTCAAAAAGATCGGAACCCATACCTGCAACGTCTCCTACGTTGTCACCCACGTTGTCAGCTATTACTGCAGGGTTTCTAGGGTCGTCTTCAGGTATTCCTGATTCAACCTTACCCACAAGGTCAGCACCTACGTCTGCGGCTTTGGTGTAAATACCACCTCCGACTCTTCCAAAGAGTGCCACAGTGGAAGCTCCGAGTGAGAATCCAGTAAGTACAGTGTAGGCATCAATGCCAAGTAAAATAAGAATCATACCGATTCCGAAAAGACCAAGACCTGCAACGGCAAGTCCCATTACCGCACCTGATCTGAATGCTATGCTGAGGGCCTTTCCCATTCCGCCCTCTGCAGCTGCCTGGGCAGTTCTCACATTACCCATAGTTGCAACATTCATTCCTATGGCACCTGCAAGTACTGATAAAAGAGCACCGAAGATGAAAAGAACGGCGGTGGTCCATCCGATTCCAAAACCGAGCACAAAGAACAGAACACAGATAATTATTACCATATATATGTATTCTCTCTTTAAGAAGGCTATTGCACCTTCTCTTATATACCCGGAAATTTCCTTCATCCTCTCATTTCCGGCATTCTGCCTGGAAATCCAGCCTGTCAGGATGATTGCCATGATGATGGCTGCAGCACCGGTGGCCGCTGCAAAAATAATCCAATTGTCCATACGCTTTCCTCCTTAATATATATACAATTGATTATACACCATGAACAAATTCCGGGGAAACGGTGATTTTAAGGGCGTTTTAAGAGCATGTAAAAAAACAGGACAATGATACACATGTATTCACAAAGAACACATCAATCAATGCCCTGTTTTATTAAAAAGATAAGTGTAAAGGATATCTATTATATTTCTATAATAAATAAATATCTTGAAGATTTTTATAAATATTATTTTTTATTTCAGGAAGATTTATACTTCTGGAGCTGAATAAAATCATCTTTCTCAAGATCCCACTCGCCTCCAAGATCCTCCATATGGTGGGTAAGTTCATGATATAAAGTTTCGGCCAGCTTTTCCTTAAATCCCTCTTCGGGCAGGTGCCCGTGGACTTTCATGAATGAACCATAATACAGAACGACCTGTCGCCCCAAGTTACTTCTTACGTACTGGCCCAGAATATAGAGTGGTTTCTCAGGTACTGATTCTTTATGGAGCATTTCTTCATTTTTTAAAAGGACACCGAGAGATAAGTCTTTTAATACTTCCTTGGGAATTTCATCATAAATATCATTAAGCATCTCATGAACCTCATCCAATGTATACAAAGAACTTCACTCCTTTCAGTTTTATTTAATCATAACAAATAAGTTCAGGAACTTACTAAAGCACCAGAAAGTATACACAAATACAATAAATTATATAGAATCTCCGTGTGGAAGGGTATAGATAACATGCTTTACAAACATTTTGTTAACTAACATGGAAGGCTTTTCTTTTAATATAAAATAAATCTAGTCCACATAGAATTAGGATGTAAATATTAACATTTCAAAGGAGTTCTACATGAAGAAGAAAATAGTTTCATTTCTGGCAGCAGCAGTATTAGGTCTTTCACTGGCACCGGTTGCAACAGCTCATGCATCTGCAGCTACAACTACAGCTGCACCACAGGTAACTAAGAAGACAATCCCTGATTATAAGGGAACAGCTATGGACATCAAGGAAGCACAGGACAAGGTCAAGGCTGCAACAGAAAAGCTCAAGACTCTTGACTCTGCAGAAATCACATTCAAAATGGAAGCAGCAGTTCAGGGTGCTGATATGAGTTTTGACGGCGATGCCAATGTAAACATCAAGGAAGACAAGGCATTCTTCAAAATGTCAGTAATGGGACAGGATATCCAGACTTATTATGACAACGGAACAACTTATTCTCTTTCAAACGGTACATGGACAAAAACCACAAGTTCATCAAAGGAAAAACTCAGCGACATATTCAAGGACGCTGAACCCAAGGATGAAGACTTCAAGATGATGGACAAGTACGAAGCGATAAAGATGGACGACGGATCTGTCGTTATAAAGAACAAGGAAAAGCTTACATCTGAATCTTTAAAGGATATGCTTCCTAAGGAAGGATCTGCTGGTGAAATGGCCAAGACTCTTGAAGATATGGCAGCAATGAACATGGAACTTGACTTTGCAATGGTTATAGACAAAGACGATAACTTCAAAGGATTCACACTTGCAGGTTCCGTAGATATGGAAGGAACTCCCGCATCAGTTCTTGTGGATGTTGAACTTAAGAACATAAACTCTGCGGCACCTATATTAATCCCTGAAGAAGCTCTTAATGCTGAAGAATCAGCAACACCTTCCGATACAAAGGAAACAACTACAAAGGCAGAATAATAAACATAACTGGCATCCGTTAGGGTGCCAGTTAGTCTATATAAATAAGGCTATATATTTAACTTCCAGTTTTCATTTTCTGAGACATTAAATTTTGAAAGTAAATGGATTTTTTGATTCTCTAAAAAC
>JBDHVQ010000061.1:0-10186 GCA_039809845.1 Clostridiaceae bacterium
TCAATTACAGTTATGGTTTGATAGTCAGCCCAGTTATATCAAGGCTTTGATGCCGATTTTAATGTGGGAAAGTTGAGTTATAATGAAAACCACCATATAAAATTATTATCTTCCACCATATAATAAGAAAAGAGAAGAAAAACAGGCTAAAACGCCACCGGATAATTATACGATTATCCCCTCAGATAATTTGACGATTAACAACATTATTCGAAAGTAGCTGATGAGATAAATGAATTAAGAGAAAAACGTCATAGAATCAAAATTGAGAATGCAGAAAAAGAAAGTACTAAGAGAGAATTAGAAGAAAAATAAAAGGTTTTCTTCAAGATACAGAAACTACCATTGAAATTTACGATGAGGAATTAGTAAGAAAGTACATAAAAGAGATTAAAAATTTTGATGATAAATACATACTAGAATTTAAGTCAAGGTTAAAGATCCATATATGTTGCTGAGAAATTTTAATATATAAAAATAATAAACCTAAATTAAGTTATTGACAATTTAATGACATTATGATAACGTTTAATCAATAAATGTTTTGCTTATTGAATCTAACATAGAAAGCGGGGGTTTTAAAGTGCAAACATATTATGATACTGGATGTTTGATATTTAAAAAAAGAGACAAATATTTTGTCCTGGATACTACTAATAATAATATATATTTTGGAGAAAACTATAGCATAGAAGAAATAATTAAAGAAAGGGAAGATATAGAAGGTGTTAGGACTGAGTATGCAAGTCCAAACTTAAATACTTTAAAAAGTTTAATATTGTGTGTATCTTCAAAATGTAATCTTGCTTGTAAATACTGCTATGTTAATGGCAATTATGATGACTATACAGGAAGTATCATGAAAAAAGAATGTTTTGAAAAAATTATAGAAACTTTTTTTTCTGGTAAATATGAAATAAAAGACATCCATTTCTTTGGTGGCGAACCATTGATTAATTGGGATTATATAAAATATTTTATTGAATCTTTGAAAGAAAAATGTATAGCCCAAAATATCCCAATTCCTTCCTTTTCATTAACAACAAATGGAACTTTAATTGATGAAAATATTGCTAGAGAAATAAAAAAATATAAAATTGAAGTTGCTATTAGTATAGATGGACCAAAGCATATGAACGATAAATATAGAATAGATAGATATGGTGCTGGTTCTTTTGAACGTGTATATAATGCTATTAATATTATGAATAATTTAAAGATTGACTTTGGAATTGAATCTACAATGCCAATTGATTACTTATGCATAAATAATAAGTGGAATGATTATTTTGAATTTCATAAAAATATTAAATCAAAATATTCTGCGATATTCTTAGAGTCAATAAATAATAAAGAATTAATAAAATACGAAAATTTAAATGACAGTATTATAAATTTCGCGAACTATTATGTAGATTACTTTTTCAAAGAAATACTTTTCTGTGAAAAGTCTCCTGGGTTTTTTTACATAGTAAACTCAATATTAAAAATAATTTCTAATAACAGTAATGGCGTGTGTGGAGCTGGTGCAACACAAATTTTTATAAAAAGCAATGGTGACGTTTATCCATGCCAACTTTTTTACAGCAATCCAACTTATAATCAAGGGAAGTTTTATGATCACAATAATAATGAAAAAAATATAATTTTCTATTTTAATAATATTTACAAAAAAAGCCATAGTTGTGCATCATGTAAATTATATAAATATTGTGGTGCTAAATGCCCGGGGAATAATTTTAATTCCACTGGTAATCCATCAATTGTTGGAAGTGTTAGTTGTAAATTTGAGAAGGCTGTATTTAATAGAATAATATATAATTTGTTTGACTACATTGAAGATGATAGTAAATTTGAAATATTTAATGAATTAATGCAACAACAATGTAATAAATGCAGGTTATAGATTCAATCAGATATAAAAAATTTAGAGGGATGTATTTTATGAAAGAAAGAATAATGAAATATATAGTTTACTTTTTATTAGTTATTGAATCTTTATTATCAGTTCTAACTGCAACAATTTTAAAAAACATTATAGATGTTGCATCAAATAAAAATATTTATAAATTAAAATACACTGCAATAACTGTTTTAGTATTTCTGGGACTGTTATTTCTAATATCTTATTTTTCTTCCTTATTCAGAAATAAATATATATACAACTATAATTATAATTCAAAAAAAAATATTATTGAAACCATTATTGATTACAATTATGATGAGTTTTTTAGTAAGGATGTTGGACATTACCTAACTATATTAGAAAAGAATACACAATTATATCAACAATATAATTTAGAAGCAAAATTTTCATTAGTGAAAAATATTGCACTTATGGTATTTGGGTTAACCTCAATGTTATTTTATAGTTGGGAACTTTGTATCTTAATATTAGTTACAGCCATAATTCCAATAGTAGTTTCATCAATACTTTCTAAGCCATTAAAAGGACTTCAAAAAAATTATCAGAATAATTATTCTCTTTATCTTGATAATGTTAAATCAATTTTATTATCGTTTCCAATAATAAAATTATTCAATGCTAAATCATATGTTTTGGATGAAAATAAATGTATTTTGAAAGATTCAGAAAATTCTAACTTTAAACTTAATTTTAGAAATGATATCATTCAATCAATTACTTCTGTGGTTGGAAGTATTGTTATTTTCGTAATTTTTATTTCAGGAGCTTATTTAGTTATTAATAATAAAATTGATGTCGGAACATTAATTGCGTTTATACAACTTACTAATTATGTTATTTCTCCTATACAAAGTATTTCAGTAGATGTTCAACGAATAAAAAGTACGAAGTCAATTTTTGATGATTTAGCTTTTGAAAATATAAATCATGATAAATCCAAATACACTCTGGATACAATCAACAATATTTCTCTAAAAAATGTTTCGTTAACTCTAAATCAAAACGAAATCTTGAAAAACATAAACTTATCATTAATAAAAGGAAACAAATACGCCATTATCGGACCAAATGGTTCTGGAAAATCTACTCTCCTACAAACAATTAATAAACTACATAAAATTGATAAGGGTGAGATTTTAATCGATAACATAAATATAAATACTATTTCCGATTCGGATTATTTTACTAATCTTATGTATTTATTCCAGCATCCAATAATATTTAATAGAAATGTGAAAGATAATATACTTATGGGAGCAGCAGAAGATGGAAAGCTATTAGAAAAAATAGTTTCAATCATGGAGCTAGATGGCATATTAAATAAAGATGCTAACAATCTATCAGGTGGAGAAAAACAAAAAGTTGCATTAGCTAGAGTTTTGTATCGAGAACCCAAGGTGTTATTGTTAGATGAAGCTTATTCACAAATTGATGCTAAAAGTGCTGCTCGAATAAAAGATAAAATCTTTAAAATGAACAACACTCTCATCGAAGTAACACATGATATCACGAAATCAAACTTACAGAAATATAGTGAAATTATTCTAATTTTAAATGGGTATATTTTTTCAAAGGGAAATTATAATGAAATAGAAAAGGATATTAATCAAATAATGGTTGATAAATAAACTTAAAAAAGGAGGTGACTTATATGAAAAAAGTAAAATTTAAGGTAACTATGAATGGTGGCTTTCCTAACATTCTAGGAATTAATAACTGCTGTCACTCAAAGTAATCTTAATGATGTATTAATTTGAAGGCGTGCTGAGCACGTAGATACGTTATAAGGTACGTCACTTGACTGCCCTAGTTGTGTTCATTTATTAATTCGCGCAACTAGGGTACCTTTTGCGAGAGTTAATGTGTAGTAAATAAACTAGCGATTTGAGGACAACGTTAAAGGTATTAAACTAAATAATATTTCAAATAAGAAAATAACCCCATCAGATTGATTAATTAATATTTGCTAAACTAACATAAGGATTTATTTATTTTTATATAATAATTTTTGATAAAGAGTAGCCATGTTTAAACTGTTACGTTGATACAGCTTAAACCTGCTTACAGCATTTGAGGAGCTTGCTACAAATGCCATTTTGCATAAGGTATACGACTGATTAATCAGATTGTTGGATATATATTTGAATAAACGGAATAGAACTGACTTTTGGTGTGCAGTTTTTAAAGTGCAGAAAGGTCAATGTACTGTATATTATTTTTAACCGGAACATTTGCCATCTTTTGAATAATTAAATTCTGGAAGACATCTTCCGGATAAAAGACCAATTAGTCTGGCAAAATAAAGAAGGGAATATATACTCTGTTATGAAGTGACACATCTAAAGTCCGCTTTATAACAGTTTTTTAATTGAGGAGATGAAAATGAATAATATCAATGTCGATGTCGAATTAATAAAGGCTGATCATTCAAAAAAAGATTTTCTATGGAATATTCTACAAAAGTATTTATATGAATTATCGGCATACTACGGGAACAAAATGGATGACAAAGGAAATTTCCCATATAAATATTTTAATGCATACTTTGAAAGTGAACCGGGAAGAGAAGCCTTTTTATTTTCATCAGGTGGAGAAATAATCGGTTATCCTTTAATAAACAGACATTCAGCTGATGGAAATAAAACAGATTATTTCCTGGGAGAATTTACAGTTTTTCCTCTGTACCGAAAGAGCGGATTATCAAAAAATGCAGCTGACACCTTATTTAAAAACAGAAAAGGGAAATGGCAGTTAAAATATTCAAAAAATAATTTACCGGCAATGAAATTCTGGAACAAAATACTGGAAACATATAATCCTATAAAGCGGGAAGTTGAAAATTCTGAAATCTTAATAAACTTTGTCAGTGAGTAATATTACATATTTAGCTGGATTATTAGGATGAACTCAGACCCTTCCTTTAAAAAAATAAAAAATCTGCTATTGCTCAGGACAAAAACTTCAAAGATTGAATTCTGGAAGCAAAAGATTAGGAAAAGTGTAAGCACTGTTAAGATAATTGAACCAGACTGATCATTTAAAAAAATATCGGGGACTAATATTAAAGAAAAAGAGAATTGTACATTAATTTAACGGCACAGATAGAAAAAGGGAAATTTATGAATTTCTCAAAAAACAAATACTTTCAGAATGAATTTCCATGGATTTCTCATTTTATATTTAAGTTTTAAAGTTTTATTCTCAAAATAAAACTGATTTAAGAGACTTTAATTCTGAGATTCCTCCATGCTAAAATCAGAATATATAGACAGGAGGAGTATTATGTTTGAGAAATTCAAAGAGAAAAATCATGACAGAATTTTCGGTATAAAAGAAATCCTTAAGTATATAGGACCGGGATTATTTGTAACAGTCGGATTTATCGATCCGGGGAACTGGGCATCCAATATTGCTGCAGGTTCAATTTATGGATACAGGCTTCTCTGGATGGTTACACTGTCAACCATTATTCTCATAATCCTCCAACATAATGTGGCACATCTTGGAATAGTTACTGGTGAATGCTTATCTGAGTCTGCTACAAAGTATATCAGTCCCCTGGTATCAAGACTCATTCTTTTTACAGCAGTTGGTGCTGCCGTTTCAACCGCCATGGCGGAAATTCTTGGAGGAGCCATAGCTCTTGAAATGCTTTTTGGATTACCCATTAAAATAGGATCTCTTTTAGTTACAGGACTTATTATTTTTATGCTTTTTTCCAATTCATATCACAGGCTCGAAAAATGGATTATTGGTTTTGTTTCCCTTATAGGAATTTCATTTTTATACGAACTCAGCATGGTCCATGTAAACTGGCCGGAAGCTGCACGGGCCTGGGTAACAGTATCCATTCCTCAGAATTCCATGCCAATAATCATGTCAGTTCTTGGGGCCGTGGTAATGCCTCATAACTTATTTCTCCATTCTGAAATAATCCAGAGCAGACAGTGGAACCTTGAAGATGATGCAGTTATAAAAAAACAGCTGAAATACGAATTTACGGACACTCTTTTATCAATGGGGATAGGCTGGGCCATAAACAGTGCCATGATTATTCTTGCAGCTACCACTTTTTTCGCCTCAGGAAATTCAGTTACTGAACTCTCTGATGCACAGTCCATGTTAATTCCTCTTGTAGGAAAGGTATCAGGTTTGATTTTTGCGCTGGCATTATTACTTGCAGGAATATCTTCAACAATAACCGCCGGAATGTCTGGAGGATCCATTTTTGCAGGTATTTTCGGTGAACCTTACAACATTAAGGACATTCATTCAAAAACCGGGGTAATAGGTACTCTTTTAATTGCAGCTTCAGTAATTTTCTTTGTAAAAGATTCATACAAGGGACTTATTTACAGTCAGATGATTTTAAGTATCCAGCTGCCCGTTACCGTATTTCTGCAGATATATCTTACTTCATCTGAAAAAGTTATGGGAAAATACAGGAATTCATTGGGGGATAATATTGCACTTGGACTTGTAGCCTTGGTACTTACGGTACTTAACTTTATGCTTTTTAAAAGTTTCATTTCATGAGAACGATACCCTGCATGGAAGAAAGTACATACAGCGTGTCACTTCCATAAGCACGGAAATTTTTCAGAATATCATTATATTCAGAAGACAGATGATGGGAGTTCCTTGTTAGTTTATCTTTGTAAAAATCAGGAAAAAATGCTTTCCTTTTTCCTGGGACTCCGTCATGGAAAGACCGGCTGAATCCATAATTTCAATAATTTGATCCTTTCCGGAATCTTTATTATATGAAGCGCCGTAGGTGGTATTGTAAATACTGCCTCCTGAATATACAGTAAGGTCAGCAATATTAAGTCCTGGATATGTTTCCTCGGGGTTTTTGTCCCATATACAGATATTTCCACCTGGGTTTAACACCCTTACTGCTTCTTTAAGGGATTTTCCGGAACTTTCACTGTCCATATACATCAGACTGTAGAAGAATGTTACATTATCAAATGAAGAATCCGGAAACTGAAGATTACATGCATCCATAACCATACATTCTGAAATACCATTGAGAACTTCAAGCTCTTCCTTATCCCTGTCCACTGCAGTTACTCTTTTTCCAAAGGTTTTTCCTATAATTCCTTCTCCTCCGCCTCCGATATCCAGTATTTTTCCTGGAATATCAATAGAAATCCTTACAACAGTTTTCATTGCTCCTCCACTGATAAATCTGATATTAATTTATTGGTTTTGTAATAGATTAACCTTAAAACTGATCGGTAAAATGTGTTTTTTGCTGATATTTTTTTACTGGGTGTATGTATTGATTTAATGATAAAAACATACCATTGAGGAATATAGGTAAAGAATTCAGCAGATTAAATAACTTTTTTCATTAACTGAAGCAATTCACTTCCATTGTTATTCAGAGTATAATTTCATACAAAGTAAATAAATAAAAAAGGGAGAAAAAAACTGTGAATAAAGAAGATATAGTAAGAATGCTGGATTCAGAGAATATCGGTTATGAAATAACAGAACATGAAGCTGTTTTCAATATGGGTGAATTGTCAGAAATCAGTATGCCCTATCCTGGAGATGATGCGAAGAATTTATTTGTAAGGGACGATAAGAGAAAACAGTATTACCTTATTACTGTAAAAGGTGATAAGAGAGTAGATTTAAAACAGTTCAGGAAAACATACGGAACAAAACCACTGACATTTGCTTCACCTGATGACCTTAAAGAGATAATGGATCTGACTCCAGGTTCTGTTTCTCCGTTCGGGCTCTTAAATGACAAGGAAAAGAAAGTTATTTTTTATTTTGACAGAGCTTTTCTTAATGGCACGGGTAAAACCGGAGTTCATCCCAATGATAATACCGCAACTCTTTGGATTGACAGCGAAGACCTCATAAAAATAATAAAAAACCATGGCAATACAGTCAATATAGTGGATTTATAAAATCCGGGAAGATCAGTTAAGGTGTAAATATGGCATCAGGTAAAGAATATCTTGATTATATCCTCGACGGACTGGAAGGACTTGAGGGAATTTCATCCCGGGAAATGATGGGTGAATACATAATATATTATAAAGGGAAAGTTGCAGGCGGGATTTATGATGACAGATTCCTGATTAAGGCTGTGAATGCAGCTCTTGAATACCTTGAAACAGTCATCTATGAGATACCATATCGGGGCGGTAAAAAAATGCTACTGGTGGATAATGTCGACGACAGTGAGTACCTTAAGGGACTTTTCATCAGAATTTATCCGGAACTTCCTGATCCGAAACCTAAAAAGAAGAAAACTGAATAACAGGTAAGTGTACAAATATCCATAGTACTTAACATTCAATGTCAGTAATGAATACGACTGCAATTTAATCTGTTCGAAAGCTTAAGCCACCTGCCGGAGGTGTAGAATATGAACTGGAAAGATTTCCTTATATACGTCATTTCAACTGCGGTAACACCAGGCCCCAATACAATTTCATCCATGTCAGCAGGAGTTAAAAAAGGATTCATAAAAGCCCTTCCCTTTAATTTTGGAATACTTACAGGATTTTCTTTTATCATGGTACTTTGCACAGTCCTTGCAAGTACACTTAATTCAGTACTTCCTGTCATAGAAAAGCCGATGCTTTTTGTAGGTGCGGCATATCTTCTATGGCTTGCATGGCACACTTATAAAAGTACCGGGGTTGAAGACAAGGATTCTGGAACTGGATTCAAAGACGGTCTTCTCCTTCAGCTGGTAAATATTAAGATTTACTTTTACGGACTTATCTCGATGCAGGTTTATATATTACCCCATTACAAAGGGAATATTCCCGTACTTTTATTCTTTTCACTGCTTCTTGCATTTATAGGCTTCCTTTTTACTCTTTTATGGTCTGCATTCGGGTCTTTCTTTAAGACACTTTTTTCAGAACATGGAAAAGTAGTAAATACTATACTTGCACTTGCTCTGGTTTACTGCGCAGTTTCACTTTTTATGACCCATTTAATCAATGGGATTATTACTTGAAATCTATGTCGGAAAAGACTTTTCTGATTTTTAGGTGATAAACGTTGTAAAAGAGAAAATGGGACTCAGTAAATCAAGAACATATAATCTGTCTGTTCAAAACTTTAATTATCCTGAAAATTTATATAAAATACACACTATAATCATTACCAGTCTATAGTAAGCATTCATAATATTCTTACAGGGACAAAATATGCCCATAAGGAGAATATTATGAAAAAAGACATCAGAAAGCTTAAGGAACTTACCAAAAATCTTGAAAGATGCATGATGACTACCATAACTGAAGAAGGGAAACTTTACTCAAGACCAATGTCAGTTCAGGAAATTGACGGAGAAGGAAACATTTGGTTCTTCACTCATTCAGATACTGACAAAATAAAAGAAATCAGAAATGAAGACAGCATCAACATCAACTATATGGGAAAGAATTACGTTTCCATTTATGGAGAGGCAGAAATAGTTGAAGATGATAAATTAAAGAAGGACAAATGGACAAAGGATGCAAAGGCATGGTTTCAGACTTCATACGATGACCCATCGATAAAGCTCATAAAGGTAAACACTGAATCTGCAGAATACTGGGAATCAGAAGGAGCCAAGACATTCCTTGAAATAGTAACTTCAATGATAAAGAGGGAAGAGCCAAATCCTGGAGAAAACAAGGAAATAAATCTTTAAGATAATCAATCTTTGAACTCCGGCACAAAAAATTTATATCCACTTTAATAAACATACATACCATCAGAATCTGGAGTTATCCTTATAATGAAGGTATGTTTTTGTTACCCACAATAAAAACCAAAGATAAACCCGGAGGGATTTATATTCAATGGTCAGGCTGATTTGAGAGAGTATTAAAAGGCAATCATCATATAAACAAAATTAAAGAAAATACTGTACATTATAAATCCCTGTACTGTAAAATATAAGGTGTTCAAATAAACAAAGGGAGACTTTATATGAAAAGAAAAAGTATTATTGCAGCTTTCTCAGCATTTTTAATTACCGCTGCGGTATCAGCCGAGTCATACGATGTAAAAGCAGAAATCAGAAAACCCACATTTATTTATGGTATAGGACTAAGTGAAAAATGATGTGGAACGTACTGCAGAACTGGACAGATTCTTAAATGGCGGAAGTAGTTATACAAAAGACAGTGAAATGATTTCTTCAGTTGCAGTGGTTCAGGAAAAACCAGGATCAGGTATTGAAGTTGCCATAGCAACACCTGAAAATATCACCCTCGTTTCTGAACTTCA
>JBDHVQ010000062.1:0-10172 GCA_039809845.1 Clostridiaceae bacterium
TTTTTTTTATTCCATAAAAGGATCCGGTGACAAGAATATCGTCCTTATTTCAGGATCCGGAGTAGCTTCAACCTACACCGATATTTATAAAATCTGGAGTGCCCTTGAAAAGAATCCTGAAGTAAGTGTCTTTATTTATGACCGTCCTGGTATGGGCAGAAGTTCACTGACAGAAAATAAGAGAGATGCTGATTCCCTTGCTGATGAACTTTATAAAACCCTTGAAGGAGCATCATTTAAAGGTCTCTGCACAATCGCCGCCCACTCAATGGCAGGCCTCACTGCATTAAGATTTGCACAGAAGTATCCTGATTCTGTGAAGGGAATAGTACTTATTGATTAAGCATCACCGGTCTTTGCAGAGACCTTTGATAACCCGATGTCAGATACCATGGGAAAATTAAAGAAACTGAGAGAAACAGGAGTATTAAGACTTATGTCATTCATTCCATCTTTACGCAGTCAGCTGGAATGTGGTAAAGATTTTCCGGATGAAATCAATAAACTCAATATGAATCTGACACTTTTGAATTTATTGAATGATACCATGATTTCCGAAAGAAAAGCACTAAGGGAAAGCGGTGAAGAAGTTAAAAACGGTGGTCTTTTGAAAAACATACCGGTTACTGTCATGAGTGCCGGTAAAAACGGATTCAGTGAATGGGAACAATATCAGAAGGAACTTCAATCCTACTCCGGTAAAACAGCTTCTGTCTTCATTGAGGACTCTGACTATTTTATTCACCACGGTTATGCGGATAAGGTAATTGAAGAAATCAATAAAATACTTGAAAAATAACCAGAAAGAAAATGATATAAAAACCAGTTATTATTTTGTCTCTCTTCTTAAGATATTGCATAAGTTTGAGCAGCTTAAGCCTGAAATGCTTCAGGCCGGTCGTATTTTATTCTCAATCCGTTCCCTTTATAGGCAAATCTTAATATAAAATATATTTTTTAATGGGATAATGAAGAAAACAAAATGTAATATAACTATGGATGAGGAGGAATTGATTATGAAATCAGGTAAACTGAAAACTCTTGTCACTGCTGCTGTTATGGGAATCGCATCAATCAGTGCTGTTCCTGCGGTAAATGCATCGGCTGAAACAGTAAAGGAATCAGTCATTAAAGGTGTTTCAAAGGCCGCTGAATATGACCTTGCGCTGAGGTATCTCCCTTCCTGGGCATATGGTGTCAATGTCAAGGACACTGTGAAAAAAGGTGACCAGGTGATTGTACTGAGTGAAGGCGAAGTATTCTCATACGTCTCCTGGAAAGGTAAGACAGGCTATGTACCCACCATGTATCTTTCAGAAACTGATATGGTCTATATCCCGACAGAAATCGGAACCTATATGGATGCAGAGTCAGCTGCAGAAGGAAAAAATGCTGTAGGATATTACCCTGCAGGTTACTACTACATCTATAAAAATGCCGACGGAATGGTGAATATATCAACACAGGATGGAACACCCGGAAGATGGGTAAATCCGATGATGGCATCAATTCCTGAAACTGAAACAATGACTATAGACAAGGCATACCTTACATATCTTAACTCCGATGATGCAAAGGCTGAAAAAAATGCACTGCCTGGCTCCTACCCTGCAGGAAAATACTTCATATTCAATGAATATCAGGGAATGGTCAACATAACAAAGACAAAGGGAATACCCGGAAGATGGATAAATCCTGAAGCAGAAAAATTCCCGGAAGCTGTAAAGACGGTGGAACTTAAAAAATCATATTACACTTATATGACTGCACAGGATGCTGAGAAAGGCGAAAATTCCCTTGCAGGAACCTATGACAAGGGTACTTATTTCATCTATAAGGATTCAGGAAAAGGAATATACAATATTTCAAAAACTGCAGGACAGGCAGGAAGATGGATCAACATCAATGCAGATGACAACGTGATGAAGGAAGTAAGATTAAGCCGTGAGACATATACTTACATATCTGCAGAAGATGCGGCAAAGGAAGAAAATCCTCTTTCAACTACCTATAAACCCGGTATATATTTCGTCTACAGGTACTACAACGGAATGTACAATATTTCAACTGAAGAAGGAATTCCCGGAAGATGGGTGAATCCAGACCCAAAAAAGAATCCTGAAGAAGTTAAGACATATGATCTTAAGGAAGAAAACTACACCTACATGAATGCAGATGACGCAGAAGCTGAAGAAAATATGCTCGAAGGCACATACGTCCCCGGAAAGTATTATATCTTCAAAAAAACTGCCAACGGCATGATAAACTTAACCACTGTCCCGGGGCAGGCCGGAAGATGGATAAACCCCAATGCGGAAGAATTCCCCGGAAAAGTTCCTGTAGTAAAGCTTTCACAGGATTATGTAACATTCATGAATGCACAGGACGCAGAAAACCTTGAAAATCCACTCGGTTCAGTTTATAAAGCCGGAACTTACTACATCTATAAGGGCGAAGGAAATATAATAAACGTAACTGTAAACCCTGCTGAACCCGGAAGATGGATAAATCTCTCACACCCTTCAATACCGGCAGCTGAAGAACCCGAAACAGAAACTGTTACAGTCGGTGTTACAGCAAGGTATAAAAATGCAGAAGATGCACAGAATGGTAAAGACAGTGTGGGAAATTACCCCGCCGGAACATATTATATTTATAAGAACCTCGGAAACGGTATTTTAAACATTACAACTGTTGAAGGACAGGCAGGAAGCTGGGTAAATTTAAAGTAAGAAAGTAACACGTATGAAAGTAATGTAGCAGCAAGGATTTACCACAGGAATATTAAAAAGACTTACACCAGGAGACCGGATTTTTCCGGTCTCCTTTAATGTCAGTTTTAAAAAAGGTTTTTCAGGAAAGAGGTTTGGATCTTATCCCTTATTTTCTTTAAAATAACCAATGACAATATGAATATTCCCGAAAAAGAACCCATAATTCAAAGTTCTATTCAGGTGAAATGTTTCTTTTCTGTTCTTTTCTGTTCTTTTCTGTTCTTTAAGGTTCTTTGGGGTTTTCAGGATCTTTCAAAGTTTCCTTAAATCATTTTTATATTCCCCTTCACTTTCTGTATAACTGCATTTGGTATAATATAAATCTGAAAGCACATTGAGGACAGTGTGAAAATAAAGAATGGTGATTGGGAAATCCTGTTTCCTTTATAAAAATCAACAGCAGGGATATAATACTGTAATCTCAATGATCGACATAAAAAAATAATAAAGCGGGGGTGGCAAAAATGTCATTCAGTCTTGAAAAATACAAGGGTAAAAAAGTTCATCTTATAGGAATAGGCGGATCCATGATGTCTGGTATTGCCGGCATTCTTTTAAACAACGGTGTCAGTGTTTCAGGTTCTGATTTCCGTGAAACTAAGGCTCTGACAGATGTAAGGAAAATGGGTGCATCCGTGAAGGCTCAGCATCATTCTGACAATATATACGACCAGGATCTTGTGGTTTATACAGCTGCCATAAAGGAAGACAATCCTGAAATTTTAAAAGCAAGGGAACTTGGCATCCCGCTCATGACAAGGAGTGAATTTTTAGGATATCTCATGGAAAACTTCAGGGATTCTGTGGGTATATCAGGTACCCACGGAAAGACTTCCACAACATCCATGCTGTCATCGGTTGCCATGACTGCAGGTCTTGACCCTACAGTTCTTGTCGGCGCCCATGTTCCTGTATTTGATTCAAACTTCAGGGTAGGCAGAACCGAAGTCATGGTTGTTGAATCCTGTGAATACAAGAAAAGCTTCCTCGACTTTCCTCCGAGGATTGCTGTAATACTCAATATTGAAGAGGACCATGTGGACTGCTACAAGAATCTTGATGAGGTAAAATCCGCATTCAGAACCTATGCACAGTCAGTTCCGGAAAACGGGTTCATCGTTGCCAATGCAGATGATACTGCTGTCATGGAAGCCGTATGTGATGTCAATGCAAAGGTCATTACCTTCGGTGTTGAAAAAGGAGCTTTCAGGGCGAAAAACCTAAGTGTCAATGAAGAAGGAATCTATAACTTCGATCTTTATGAAGGAGAAGTCTTCCGTTTTAACGTACCCATGCCGGTTCCGGGATTATTCAATATATACAATGCCCTCGCTGCAATGGTCACCGCCATGATTCTCGGAGCTTCTGACGATAAGATCAGGGA
This sequence comes from Clostridiaceae bacterium, assembly GCA_039809845.1. Lineage (GTDB taxonomy): Bacteria > Bacillota > Clostridia > Clostridiales > Clostridiaceae > JG1575. The sequence continues at coordinate 4,159 of JBDHVQ010000062.1, forward strand.
AGGTATTATCCGTTACTCGGGTGTAGACAGAAGACTTCAGGAACTCGGAACCATAAAAGGGGTAAGATTCATAGATGATTATGGCCATCATCCCACGGAAGTGCGCAATGCAATAGAAGCTGTAAAAAAATTCAGACATAAAAAGCTCATCGTAGTGGAGCAGCCACATACTTTTTCAAGGCTGAACCATTTTTTCAGTGAATTCACCGAAAGCTTTGACGATGCGGATACTCTCATTCTCCTCCCCGTCTTTGCGGCAAGGGAAGCGGATACGGGCCTTACATCCTCGGAAAAGCTCGGAAAAGCCATAAAGACAAGGGGAACTGTAAAGACAGTCAATGTTGCATCCTACGAAGAAGCGGCCCAGTATATCGCTGACAATTCTTCGGAAGGTGACATTGTGCTCCTGGTCGGAGCAGGAGAAGGCTATAAGGTATTTGATATCCTCAAGGAAGATGAGAGGATAAAAGAGAAGGAACTTGCCGGAATATAGATTTTTCAGGGAATACAGTTGGAAAAAGTGTTACCTGCGTAACCTTTTCTTAATTGTATTCCTTATTTTTTTCATCTAAGATTAAATGAGTATCCTCATTTCGCACCATAAAGGAGGGATTTATATCAAAAACATCAATGATTCAGTAAAAAAACACCTGAAGACGGGGATTCTTCCCGCCCTCGCACTTATCCTTACAATAGTACTCGATTCTGTAAACCCATTTTTAAACAGGATGATAATCGACAAGGCACTTCCTTCACGGAGTCCGAAGCTTCTTCTTACAATAGTTGCAGCCCTTGTAACTGTAACTGTACTGAGGGCACTTTTCGGTTTTGTCAAGGAATATCTCTTTGACCGGACGGGAACTCTTATCTACGGAGACTTGAAGACCGTTTTCTTCGACCACATTCAGACTTTAAGTTTCAGATACTTCGACAATATCAATACTGGGGAAATAATGTCGAGGATGGGCGAAGATATAGAAAATATCTGGAGGTCATTTGCATTCGGATTCCGTCTTGTGGCTGAAGAAGCACTGTATTTTATACTCGGGGTAACAATTCTCGGGTATATCAATATAAAGCTCACTCTCCTGGTCCTTCTGGTCCTCTCACCCATCGTGTTCCTTGCAGTAAAGCTTGAAAAAAAGACGGACAAAAACTTTGAGGAAATATCAGACCAGACTGCTTCGATGAATACAACAGCACAGGAAAACATCGCAGGAGTAAGACTTGTCAAGGCATTTGCCAGGGAAAAGCATGAAATCGGAAAGTTCTTTTCTGAAAACGAGAAGAACTTTGAACTTAACAATGAAGGTGCGGTTATCATGGGTCACTACTTCCCCATAATAGAACTCCTTACAAACATTTCAGTCATAGTCATGATATTCATGGGTGCCTATTTTGTAATACACGGTCAGATGACACTGGGTGACCTCGCTGTCTTTTCAGGATTCATATGGAACCTCATATGGCCTCTGAGGGAAATCGGATGGCTCATGAACATGTGGGCACAGTTCAATGCCTCATCAAAGAAAGTCATGGCAATATTCAGTACTGAAGCTGAAATAAAGGACGAAGGCGATATTCCACCTATGGATATCATCGGCGGAGTTGAATTTGACAATGTGACCTTTGCCTACAATGATGAAAAAGTATTGAAGGATGTGAGCTTTAAGGTAAACCCCGGTGATACTGTTGCTCTTATGGGTACAACAGGTTCCGGAAAGTCCTCTGTGGTATCTCTCATAGGAAGGTACTACGAATACCAGGAAGGAAGCGTAAAGGTGGACGGAACTGATAACCACAGTATAAGACTTAAGGACTTAAGAAGCGCCATGAGTATTGTCCCCCAGGATACCTTCCTCTTTTCAGAGTCAATCCTCAATAACCTTAAATTCGGAGCCGGAAATCCTTCTGATGAAGAAATCAGCGAAGCCATAAGAATAGCATGCGCAGAGTTTGTATATGACTTTGAAGAAGGCCTTGATACTGTAATAGGTGAAAGAGGTGTAGGTTTATCCGGAGGCCAGAAACAGAGAATAGCAATAGCACGTGCAATAATAAGAAGAGCTCCCATACTCGTCCTCGATGATGCAACATCAGCCCTGGACATGGATACTGAGTACGAGCTCCTTAAAAACTTAAAGGAACTTGACAGGTCGAGAACGACATTTATAATAGCCCACAGGATTTCCGCCGTGAAAAATGCAGACAGGATACTCTACCTCGACGACGGAAGGATAAAAGAGAGCGGAACCCACGATGAACTCGTGGCATTAAAGGGCAGTTATTACGAAATATACAAGGACCAGTTCAGGGACTTTGAAGATCTGGAGGTGGTTTAGATGGCAAAAAACACAGTCCGCGAAGATGAAGAAATAAAACTGAATGAGAAGCGGTATATCATTACAAGGCTTCTAAGCTATATAAAACCATATACCAGGGAAGTTGTACTTATCATGATACTCATGATATTCACCATGGGAGTCTCCATGATCAATCCCAAATTCGTCCAGTATACAATAGACAGATATATACCAGAAGGCGATTTTGCAGGACTTCTGAAACTTGCGGCGGCAGTTGCCGCGCTTAACCTTCTCGCAGCATGGGCTTCGAGGGTAAGACTCATCAGGATGGGTTTTGTATCAAACAGGATAGTACTCAACATGAGGGAAAAACTCTATTCCCATATACAGGAACTTTCCTTTGCGTTCTTTGATTCAAGACCTGTGGGGAAAATCCTTGCAAGGGTTGTGGGCGACGTCAATTCCCTTCAGCAGCTTTTCACAAACTCCGTTACATCCTTAATACCCCAGGTGCTGCAGCTCATCCTCGTGGCAGTACTCATGCTCTTTACAAATCTTCCCATGGCTCTATCAACCATGATTCTCATGCCCCTTTTAATCTACGCAATATTCCAGATTGAAACGAAGGCGAGGAAAAGATGGGGCCTCTGGAGATCAAAGAGGAGTAACCTTAATGCTTTTACCCATGAGAATTTTTCAGGAATCAAGGTTGTTCAGGGTTTTGCAGTGGAAGAGAGGACATCCAATACCCATAAGGAAATGGTGGCTGAATTAAACGATGCGTTCATGAAGGCCGTACTTTTAAATGACCTTTTCTGGCCGACGGTTGAAATCTCCTGGGGAATCGGGTCAGCCGTGGTTTATACAGTCGGAGCATTCCTCTACTGGAGAAATATGATAACAGTGGGTCAGATTTTTGCCTTTACCATGTTCATAGGTCTTTTCTGGAGGCCTGTCATGTTCATAGCAAACTTCTACAATACACTCATTACTTCCCTTGCAGCCGCAGAGAGAATATTCGACATCATGGACACTGAACCAGACATAGTGGACAGGGAAGGTGCAGGAACAATGCCTCCCATAGATGGTAAGGTTGAATTCAAAAACGTATTCTTTGAATATGAAAAAGGTGTCCCGGTGTTAAATGACATAAGTTTTACCGTAATGCCAGGCCAGTCAGTTGCCCTTGTCGGTGAAACGGGTGCCGGAAAAACCACCATAGTCAATCTCATTTCAAGATTCTACGACCTTAAGGAAGGAGAAATAGATATAGACGGCACAGATATTTCCACCGTCACCGTCGAATCCTTAAGAAAACAGATGGGAATTATGATGCAGGATACCTTCCTCTTTGCAGCTACGATAAAGGACAATATTAAATACGGAAAACTCGATGCGACGGATGAAGAGATAATAAGGGCTGCAAAAGCAGTAAATGCCCACGACTTTATCATGAAACTAGAAAAAGGATACGATACTGAAGTAAGGGAAAGAGGTTCAAGACTTTCAGTGGGCCAGAGACAGCTGATCTCCTTTGCAAGGGCACTTCTTGCAGATCCGAGGATCCTGATACTCGATGAAGCCACATCCAACATCGATACTCAGACAGAAAGGCTCGTACAGAAAGGAATAAAAAAGCTCCTTGAAAACAGGACATCATTTGTAATTGCCCACAGGCTTTCCACCATCAGAGACTGCGATACAATCCTTGTAATCTCAGACGGAAAGATAAAGGAACAGGGAACCCACGATGAGCTTCTTAAACTCAAGGGAGAATACTACAACCTCTACATGGCACAGTACCGCTTTTTAAGTGAGGGTGCGTAGAAAATACTGAATAAAAAAGTATTTCCAAAAACCTGACTCACTTTAAGGAAAAAAACGGAGAGCTTACAGTCCCTCATCTATTAAGGTGTCTGTATGCTCTCTTACATCTTAAATAAGAAAAAGCCGGAAAATGAATTATTTCAATCCATTTTCCGGCTTTTTCATTTTATCATTAATCCGAAATCCAATTCTTATTCAATCGTTATGGTTTCTTTTTCAGTAACCACAGCATCTCTTTTAACATAGGGTTCACCCCTATTGAAACCTGTAAGGAGTTTCTTTACCTGGGAAGCCAGGAAGAGAAGACCTATAAGGTTCGGGAATACCATTATTCCGTTGAAAAGATCGGCTGTCAGCCATACAAGGTCAACTTCCCTTGTAAGCATGGATCCTATTATTATAAATACAATAACGATGAACCTGTAAGGGAGAAGTCCCTTTCTGCCGAAGAGGTACTTGATATTGGTTTCACCGAAGTAGTACCATCCGACGATTGTAGTGAATGCGAAGAATGAAAGACATACTGCGAGGAATACTGAACCGGCAGGTCCGAAGGCTACCTGGAATGCATTCTGTGTTACAAGTGCTCCTGCAAGTCCGGGAGCTTCGTTTGACTTTGTAACGAGAACTATCATTGCTGTTGCAGTACATACAACGATGGTATCTATAAGTACACCTACAATTGCTACAAGACCCTGTTCAACCGGATGCTTTACGTCCGCAACTGCGTGAGCATGGGGAGTTGAACCCATACCAGCTTCATTTGAGAAAAGACCCCTTGAAACACCGAATCTCATGGCTGCCGCAACTGTAGCACCTGTAATACCACCGCCCAATGCAGCTGGGTTGAATGCTCCCACAAATATTTCACGGAGTGCAGGAATTATATGTCCCCTGAACATTATCATGATAACAAGAGCTCCTGCGATATATAGAAGTGCCATGAAAGGAACAACCAATTCTGCAAAAGATGCGATTCTCTTCATACCACCCATGAATACAAGGGCTGCGCAGACTGCGATGATTATACCGATCATGAGAGGATTAAGTCCTGTTGCCTTGTTGACTGCTGAAGAGATTGAATTACTCTGAACGAGGTTACCTACAAATCCCAGTGCAATAATGATTGCAACTGAGAAGAAACCTGCGAGGAATTTTCCAAGGCCTGGTTTGCCCATGCTTGAAAGTCCGCGGCTTAAGTAGTATGCAGGACCACCCACATATTCTCCGTCCCTTTTTTCCCTGTACTTCTGAGCGAGAACTGCTTCGGCAAAAATTGTACCCATTCCAAGGAATGCAGAAACCCACATCCAGAAAATGGCTCCCGGTCCACCCATCATTATTGCTGTAGCAACACCGGCTACGTTTCCTGTACCTACCTGGGCTGCAATTGCTGTTGCAAGAGCCTGGAAGGATGACATGGATGATTCATCACTTTCTTTTTTCTTGAAAAGACCTCCGAATGTATCCTTAAGCCCTCTTCCCATTTTTGATACCTGGGGGAACCCAAGATATACCGAAAAGATTATTCCCGTTGATACAAGGAGGACAAATAACAGCGGAAACGTAATGTAACTGCTGACCGTCGAAATGACTTCTGTAAGTTTTTCCATGATGACTCCTTAAATAATAATTATTTCACATCTAATATTATGCTTTAAGCAGTCACTATGCCATGAAATCGTATAGATTTCATAATATGATAAATATATTACATAATTTTATGAATAGTTCTTATTCTTTATTATGACATTGCCATATAATTTACATAAGTTGTTTATTGTTGACAAACCGGATTGGAAATCAGACAACTGTTGTACATAATGCTTAATATGTACTCCGATGACTTACATTTTATGAAAATATTTTTCTTTACATTTTGGA
>JBDHVQ010000063.1:0-9999 GCA_039809845.1 Clostridiaceae bacterium
AAAGATAAAATTAAATTTCATTATGTGTATTAAATATCTGACTTTTTTGAATAGTATTTCTGTAATAAATACATTTGAAATGAAACTTTAAAAAGTATTTTATGGTGATATCTTATTTCAATTTTTCTATCATCATTTTATTGTACTTAATAAGGGATTGTTTTATCGGAGGAAAATCAATGTTCCCAATCACACTGATAGAAATAGAAAAATATCTTCTGGAAGTAAAGAAATTAATTCTCCTGGGAAGATACACCATATCCCTAAACTATAAAAGAAAAAGAAATAATGACTTGTTTCTGGATTATCTGATCGACGAAGCAATGGCAAAAAGTATTCTTCTCGATTTGTCCCCATTGAATTTCTTGGAAATCCTCAGAAATGAACACAAAAATTATGAACATGAATTACTTTATGTTTTTGGTAAAGATGTTTTTTTGGCAGAAAGATTCGGTCTAGAAACTGATAAAAAATTGGTTTTACTTTATATAAAATTAAATAAAATAGATGATTTTTTTGTAATTATTATTTCAATTCACGAACAAGACTACCCAGCTCGGTATTACTTTAAATAAAATGTCCAGGAGGATGGTATTAAATGGAAAATAATAATACGGGATACTGTATATCATGCAGAAAAGAAACAATTTTCAATTTTATAAAAACAGATATTTTAAAAAATATAAGAGGTAAAGATTATAGTTTTTCTGTTACCTCTGCTGTCTGCAGTGAATGCGGAACGGAAATGAACCCTCCAGGTCTTACTGATAGAAATATCCTGGAGGTTGACCGGCAATACAGAAACTATGAAAATCTTGTTTCCATCGGGGATATAGAAAAACTGATGAATCTCTATAACATTGGTAAGGCTCCTTTGTCATTGGTTCTTGGATTTGGTGAAATCACAGTTACCCGATATCTTGACGGTCAGATTCCCTCCAAAGAATATTCTGAAGTAATTAAAGATGTTCTTTCTTCCCCATCTGTAATGAAGAAATACCTTATAAGAAATAAGAATAAAATATCTCCTGTTGCTTTTAATAAAGCAATGGAATCCATCAATAATGTGAACCGGATCTTCTGTTTATCAGAAAAAATGCTGAAATCTATTTCCTTTATTTTTAAAAATCTGGTTGAAGTCACTCCCCTTGCCTTACAGAAATTATTATATTTCAGTCAGGGTTTTTCTTTTGCATTAAACAGGAAGCAGCTTTTTGAAGAAGACTGCGAGGCCTGGTTACATGGACCTGTTTATCCGGAAGTATATAAAATTTTCAGGGATTTTAAATACAATCCGATTGATGATGAAAGATTTGCAGTTCTTGAAGGAATTAAAACTGAACTTTCTGATGAGGAAATGAATGTTCTTGCTCTGGTCTGCGGAACATTCGGACTATACGGAGGAAAAGTTCTCGAAGAAATCACCCATAAGGAGAACCCGTGGTCAGCTGCCATGAAGTCTTCAGTTAAAGAAGACTTTATGGAAAATAACATTATTTCCAAAGAATCAATTAAAAATTATTTTTGTTCTGAAGGAGAAAAATACGATTTTTCTCATCCTGAAGAAATAAAACGATACATTGATTTTACTCTGAAAAACTGAAAAAACCTGGTTGGAAAGTATGAACCAGAATATATATGATGACAAAGGAAATCTTCGCATATCAGTCATCCATGGTTATGCAGATGATTTCCTTTGTACATACTGACATTTTCTTTTTCTGATCTCTGATTTCAAGATGTTTTCCGGACACAGCTAAGGGAAATACTAAAATTTCTTCAAGTGGTTTTCCTTCTTTTTTTATGAGGATTTTTATCTTCTTTTTTTGTGCAATTGCTTCATTTATTGTATTATCCCAGCTTTCAAGTTCATCCTGGGAAAAGTTTATAGCTTCCATCATTAGGTTTTCAGCCGCTTCATCCGATGATATTCTCTCATTGTGGTCTGATAAAAGCATACCGTGCCATTTTAACATGCAGCGGTCCGCGTAAAGCATATCTTCAACTTTAAAATCTCTTGGTTTCTTCCAGTTCATCACCCGGCACCTCCGACAGACTCTTATGACCTCCAACATAACCTGCCCTTTCAAAAAATGTCGATGAGTTGTTCAGACTGTGGGCTTTGAATACGGCGGTCCTTCCGAACCTGTCCCTTAAATCATCGAGACAGGAATCTATCCTTACGTTCTTCTGGTCTTCAAGTTCAAAAAGTGTAATCTGATGCCCTTTATCTTCTTCAATATCCTGAAGGCTTATGTTGAACTGTCTTACTTTCTCCCCCGACCAGTTGTCATAAAAGGCATTTTTGAAATACTGAAGCAGTGACCTCGTATCCGAGACAGGAATTTTGAATCTTTTACTTATACCAAAACCGTGACTCCCTGTTTCATCCGATGAAAAACCACAGTAAAGTCCCATGGACTTTGCCGACATGCCGTGGTTTCTTAATCTTACAGCCACTTCTTCAACCATTTCTTCAAGTATTCCTATTATTTCATTTTCTTCCGTGTAATCCCTCATGAGGATCTGCCCTTTGGAATATCCCTTGTTTTTAAACACCGCTGGTTTATTTATGATGCTGTAGTCAACACCGTTTGCATGGTAGTACTGCTGCAGACCCATGATGCCGAATTTTGTACTGAGAACATCCTTGTCAAAATGCGCAAGATGTTTGACAGTGTAAATCCCAAGGGTATTGAATCTCTTTTTCCAGCCCCTCGAGATTCCCCAGAAATCCGTAAGTGAAGGTATCTTCCAGACTGTATGAGGAATATCCTCATAGCTCCAGTATGCAATCTGTGTAGGATTTTTCTTTGACTCGTTGTCGAGTGCAAGTTTTGCTAAAAGAGGATTGTCCCCTATTCCAATAGTAACCGCTAGACCCAGTTCTTTTCTTATCCTGTCCTTGATCATTTCTGCGATTTCGTAGGGGCTGCCGAAAAGATGCGCAGTCGAAGTAACATCGAGAAAACTCTCATCAATTGAATATACGTTGATATCCTCATCCGCTGAAAATGATCTGAATATTTCATGGATTTTTCTGTTGAAATCAAGGTATAGCGACATTGAAGGATTTACTATCCTAATCCTCTTGTCCTTGATTTCAAAATGCCTGTTCCCTGTCTTAATTCCGCAGTATTTCTTGACATTGGGACTTGAAGCCAGAACTACGGCTCCGGGCCTCCTCTTGTCACTTACAACTGCTATCCATGCTTCGAGGGGATCAATTCCCCTTCTTACCGCCTCGACGGAGGCAAAAAATGATTTTACGTCGATACACATAATATATCTCAGCGGAAGTTTGCTGTAGTCTATTTCCATATAATTACCTCCCTTTTCATAATTTAAGAACATTTGTTCGATATATTGATATTATCACACTACAACTATGCCTTAAAGTATCAGGGGTACGATTTGAGAAAGTATTAAATTACCGCTGACAAGGTTATATTTTTTGAAATGAATCACTGGCTGATGTGCATTTTGTTACCAATAATACAGTAGGCGATGAATTTGAAGATTCGTTTTGTCTTTTAAAAATACAGATAAAAATAGGATAGACAGATCACGCTGAGACTGCTTAATGGAGGCGTAATCTTATCGGAGACCAGTGAAGTCCCTTTGGACTGAAGATAAAAATGAAGATATTAAAAAATTGATTTTTATGGAAATTAAAACCTCCCGGAGAAAATCTTCGGGAGGCTCTTATATTCTTATATCTGCCAGTTTCCGTCCTTCAGGAGGACAACTTCTGTTCCGTCTTTTTTAACTCCTGTAACTGTCACTTCAGGTGAACCCACCATGAAGTCAACGTGTGTCAGGGAGTCGTTCATTCCAACTTTTTCCTTTTCTTCAGGTGTTAAGTTTTCTCCGTTTACTATGTTTTCTGAATATGCTGCACCCACTGCAAAGTGACATGATGCATTTTCATCAAAGAGAGTATTCTGGAATAATATTCCTGTATTGGATATAGGTGAATTATGTGCTACAAGTGCTACTTCGCCGAGTCTTCTTGCACCTTCATCAGTTTCCATGAGCTTTTTGAATGTCTCTTCCCCGCCTTCTGCTGAGAATTCAGTGATGAGTCCGTCGGAGAACTTAAATTTCATACCTTCAACCAGTACACCGTTCAAGGCAAGAGGCATGGTGGCTTTAAGGGTTCCGTTCACCTTGTATTTATCAGGCATTGTAAATACTTCTTCTGTGGGGATATTTGCAAAGAATACGACTCCATTTTGTGATTTGCCTGATCCGCCTACCCATCTGTGACCTTCTGTAAGGTATACTTCAAGGTCAGTTCCCGGTCCCTTGTAGAGAAGTTTTTCAAAGTCTGCATGGTTCAGGAAGTCTTCATGCTTTTTAAGTTCCTCATCGTGCTTTTTCCATGCTTCGACTGGATCCGGAAGATCTGCCCTTGTTGCCTTGAAGATATTTTCCCATAGAAGATCCATCGCTTTTTCTTCTGAATCTGATGGGAATATTGCCTTTGCCCATTCAGGGTTTGGCGCTGCAACAACGCACCACTTTACCTTATTGGTCATGGTGTCTTCCATTACCTTTTTCATTGCTATTGATCTTGCTTTTGAAGCCGCACTTATTTTTTCAGGATCAACTCCCTTTAAAAGAGAAGGATTTGCCGCAACTATCGTAAGTCTGTGGTATCCGTTTTCTGTGAGTTTTTCCATGTATTCCTTTTTGAATTCCGGGAATACTGTCACATCCTTTGCCTTGTTATAAAATGACCTTGTCATGTTTTCATCGTTGAAATGCAGTACCACATCTCCTACACCGAGGCCGTAGGCTATGTCTGTTATTTCTTCGGCAAGTTCCAGTCCCCATTTGTTGAGGGTAATCTGAAGGTTGTCGCCTTCCTGAAGATTAAGTCCTGACTTTGCAATAAGTTCTGCATATTTTCTTAGGTTTTCCCTGTAATCCATAATAAATTCCTTTCAGATACTGTTTTGTTAAGGTTTACCCTTTCATATAATTATAGCATCATTTATTATTTTTCTATTGTTTTTCCACATTATCACCGGATATTATGCCGGTTTCTCTCTCCAATGATTCAAGAAGATCCCTGAGGTATTCAATTGCTTCCCTGAATTCCGCCCTGTAAATTTTCCTGGTCCCTTCTTTTCTCGAAGTTACAAGCCCTGCATTGCTTAGAAGCTTTAAGTGATGGGAAATTGCAGGGGTTGATAGATGGGAAAGTTCAACTATTTCACCCACAGTCAGTTCGCCGTGTATCACGAGGTTATTTAAAATTTCCTGTCTCTGGCTGTCCTTTAACATCTCAAAGACCGGGATACACTGATTGAAAAGTTCGAGTCCGCATTTATCTTTGTTCAATATTATTACCTAAACTCTCTGGGGTGCAAAGGCAGAAAGACCTCTGTGTACCAGTGTATAAAATATTACAGGCCATGCACTGGACAGCGGTGCCGCCTTTCTTCCTGCACCGAGTTTGTGCATCAGCATCTGCGAATATGCAAGTCCTAAGAATGAACCTGCTTTTTTATCGAGGGATTTAATTCCGGTTGTAAGCCTTTTTACATCGGCAGTCCTGTAGCTTCCGTTTTCAATCTGATTCGGTATGAAGGGCTCAAGTGCAAGTGATCTTGCAAGACCTATAAAATCAGCTGTACCGCTGTCTATTATTTCTTCCATGGAATCTATTGTCTTTATTCCACCGGTGACCATAATCGGTGCTTCTATAAATTCCTTTATCTTCTTTGCGTATCCTGCAAAATAAACCTTGTCCTCATCACCTCCGAACATTTTGGGGCTTTCGTAATTACCCCCTGAAACCTCGATAAAATCCATCCCGAGTTTATCCATTTCCTTTACAACATAAATGGAATCTTCCTCGCTGAAGCCTCCTTCAGTAAAATCAGTTGAATTTATCTTCATTCCGATGGGGAAATCATCTCCTGTCTTTTCTCTCATTTTAAGATAGATTTCTTTTAAGAATCTCATTCTGTTTTCAATACTTCCGCCGTATTCATCTCCCCTTTTGTTATCTGCAGGAGATAAAAACTGTGCTATGAGATATCCGTGGGCTGCATGGATCTGGACCCCTGAAAATCCCGCTCTTTTGCTTATTTCTGCAGCTTCCCCGAATTTTTCTGTAATATCCCTGATTTCTTCTATTGTGAGCTCTCTCGGAGGATTAAAAAAGGGTGCCATTTCTCCTTCCACCGCAATTGCACTGGGGGCTACGGGCTGCTTATTGATAATAGATGGAGATTGCTTGCCTGGATGGTTTATCTGTACGAATAACTTTACTCCGTTTTTTTGTCCTTCTTCAGCCCATTTTTCAAGTTTTTCCATGTCAGAATTCCTGTCAAAGACAATATTTCCAGGTTCTCCCAGCTGATTTTAATCAACCATTACATTTCCTGTTATTATAAGCCCGGTGCCGCCTTCCGCCCATAACCTGTAAAGAGACGGAATATTCTTTCCCGGCTGGAAATTACTGTCACCCATGGCTTCACTCATAGCTGATTTTGCAAACCTGTTTTTTATTACCATCCCGTTTTTAAGCTTCGCTGACTCAAATAATTCTTTCAACTTCAATACCTCTTTCATATTTTTTAACTGACTGCCATATTCCGATAACCGTATACCCTGAATTTCAGATTTTTTTCTGCATAAATACTTTTAAAAATCAATACTTTTAAGTTTTTAAAACTTTAAGATAATGATAACACCTGCAACAATAAATTCAATGCAAAAAATCCCGGAAAACCCGGGATTCTTAAAATATTAATATTTTTGCTGTCTTATCTCTTTTACTTAAGACCGTAAACGAAATGCGCATCCTGAAGGTAGATAAGGGCTTTTTTACTGTCGAGTGCATTATTTATAGCTTCCATAATCGGTCTTACTGTTTCATCCCTTGCAATAATAATAACCACATCGTCAGATCCTTCAGTATCCTTTGAGAAAAGACTGTTTGCAGCCTCCATTTCAGAAGGTTCGAGTATTGTACCACCCCTTGCTCCTGCACCCCTTGCAGCCTCCATAAGAGTATCTGCAGTGCCGTTTCTTATTATGGCTGTGATTACTTCAAATTCACCCTTGTTTCTTTCAAGTGAATCCACATTGCCCATGAATTCTGTGTAGACTTCATTGATGTTTGTGGAATATGCAATACCGTGGCCTGGTTTTCCGAGGCTGAACTTTTCATAAAGTTCCTTAAGGAAAATCTCCGCAAGATCTGTTGCTGTTACTAGGGAAACCACATCTCTTTTAAGATCGTGACTTTCAAGTTTTGCCAGAAGCTCCTTGTTTGCCGTACCTGTTCCCACACTTACAGTTCCTGATGGTATACCCTTCATCTTTGCAAGGGCTAAAACATCCTTTCCCCTGCCCAATGGAACAATTATGGTAACATGGTCCATTGCTATTTTTTTATTTTCTGACATATTCACTTTTCCTCCTGAATTTCTTAATAAATATGCATCCATGTCATAAACGATGTATTTATTATATCATCGGCTCTAAGTTTTAGATATGAACAGCCAAAATCTAACCGTTTATTTACAAAAACACTTATTTATTCCCTGAATGAAACCCTTTCAGATTCCATAAATTCAAAATTCTGCATATGAATACCCGGATAAAAATTTTCCCTTATCCTTCCTGCAAAGAAACCATCCTTATAGACTGTAACTTCATCTGCAAAATCCCTTACCACTTCACACATAACTTTATGTATCTCAGAGAGAGGGACAGGATAATCGTATTTTTCCTTATTCACTATGAAATAATCAGAAAAACTGAGATGATGGGTTTCATCCTGATAAATGAAATACTCCCTGCCCTCTTCCCCGAGCATTTCATAAAGCATCAGTGTCTTTTCAAGTTCTTCAGTCCTTTCTTCATGTTCCTTCAAAAGATAATCCTTGAATTTCTTCGACTCAAGATCCTTAAGCTTTTCTATTTTATATTTGATTTTTTCTTCGTAGCTTATGAAGCCTCTCCTGTAATTTAAAACTTTTTTACCTTCAGTATTTCCTTCAATATAGTTTTCATGGAGAAACTGTATTGACCCGTCCAGCATAATACATCCTGATACATTCTCAATACCCAGGTTTTTGAGTACCGTCATCCCGCCGAGGGAATGACCCATCAGCATAACTTCCTCTTCCCTTATCATCCCTTCAATCCTTTCAAGGGAATTTATTTCAGAAATATGACTTAAAACATATGAAATATCTTCTGCCCTGGCACTTATCTGTTCATCCCTTTCTTCAAAGCTGCTCTCTGAAAGGATCCCTTCCTTCATCTTTACTATTTCGGAAGTCCCTGGAATAAGAGTGAAGTCAGTATCATAAAGATGACCAACTGTTACGACGGCATATCCTGATGATACGAGAAATGGTATCATAAACATGAAAAAGTCCCTGTCAGCAGTAAAACCATGTGAGAGTATAATAAGATTTCTCTTTTTATCATCCCAGGAGCTTTCTGCATTATTGATAAACGGGAATTTTAAGTTTTCAAGATACTGAGTCTTATCTGCCTTTCCGTCACTGTATATTCTCCTCAGCAAGTCCTCGTCACCTTCGTATATATTCTTATAAAATGAATCCCCTTTTTCCGAAGTGGGATAATAGATACTCAAAGGAATTCTCCTCGGTGTTTCAGGAGAAAAGTACTTCCTTACTCTTTCATCTTCCATAAGATATGTTATTCTTCCGCAAGCCATATATATCCTCCGTATTAAATTAATCTTTTTATAGGACAATCATGTCCTTTATTTTCATATCAATCATTCAGCTGAAATACCTTTAAAAACTCAAAAGGTATTTACAAACCTTCATTTAAACCTTCATTCAACGGACGAATTTATAAATAGGTGTGATTTTCTTCTTTCCATGATTTTCTTTCTTTTCATAATTTTCTTTCTTTTCAAGATTTTCTTTATTTTATTTCTTTTCATAATTTTAAACCTTAAGCTATTTTCTCATTCTTTTACGGCTTTCCTGTTATCTTACACTCTGCCTGTGTTGAAATAACGAACCGCCTGGAAATTATTGATTAAGATTTTCCATAAGAAGCACTGAAACGTCGAAATAATCATTCGGGTTGTCGCAAAAGAATACTTTAACGTCATGATATAATAATACCGGGTGATAAAATGAGTAAATATGAAATTGAAACGGAAAAACAATCAAAGGAAAACCTTCTGCCTCCAAGGGTCCGGGACTTTATGAATTATATGTCCACAATAAGAGGAAAAAGCAGCAGTACTATTGATGCCTATACCTATGATCTCACAGTGTTTTTAAAATACATGAAGATAAGAAAAGGTATCTCTGACGGGAACGGTGAATTTGAAGATACTGTTATTTCTGATGTGGATGATGATTTTTTAAGGTCAGTCAATCTGTCTGATTTATATTCATATATGGGATTTCTCGAAAAGCAGAGGGACAATTCATCCTATGCAAGGGCCAGAAAATCAGCATCCTTACGGACATTCTTCCGGTTTCTGCAGGGAAAAGCAAGGGTCATCGACCAGAATCCTGCCGCAGAACTTGAAAGTCCAAGAATCAAGAAAAGTGCTCCGGTATACCTGTCCCTCGATGAAAGTGTAAATCTTTTAAAATCCATGGATAAAAGTGATAAGGACTACTACAGGGACTACTGTATTCTGACCCTTTTTTTAAACTGCGGCATGAGGCTTTCTGAACTGATATCCATCAGAAAAAAGATGATAAGAGAAGATGTAATTACAATTCTCGGTAAGGGAAACAAGGAAAGGACTGTTTATCTTAATAAGGCCTGTCTCAAAGCCATTGAGGATCACCTCAGCCATATGGACCTTACGGAAGTTCCGGAAGAATACAGGGATTTCCTCTTCCTTTCAAGCCACAGGAAACCAGTCAGTAAAAGAACGGTGGAAAGACTTGTTAAAAAACACATAGGCCAGTCAGGTCTTGACAGCGAAAAATACACTCCACATAAATTAAGACACACTGCAGCAACTCT
>JBDHVQ010000064.1:0-9983 GCA_039809845.1 Clostridiaceae bacterium
TTAGCCTTCGTACTGATAATCAGGGTTTACTGCCTTGCTCTTCTGTCTTAAGTCACTCATTTCGTAGACATTCTTTCCCTCAAGGTTTTTGAATGCGACTGAAATCATGAGTTTTATTCTGTTGAGCTGATTTACTTCCGAAGCACCGGGGTCGTAGTCTATGGCTGCAATATTGGCTTCAGGGTGGATTTCCCGAAGTTTTTTGATTATACCCTTTCCTGTGACATGGTTTGGAAGACAGGCAAATGGCTGCATGCAGATAATATTATGAACTCCTGTTTCAAGAAGCTCGAGCATTTCTCCTGTCAGGAACCAGCCTTCTCCCGTCATATTGCCGAGGGATATTACAGGTTCTGTAATTGAAGCGAGGTGATAGATATCTGCAGGAGGTGAGAATCTTTCGCTCTTTTCAAGTGACTTTCTCATGGTCCTTCTTAAGAGCTCTATTGCTGATATCGCTGCCTTTCCGCTTATTGCAGGCACTATGGACTGCCCTAAGTATTTATACTTGAATTCAGAATCCAAGGCTGAATATAGGAAGAAATCTGTAAAGTCAGGCATTACAGCTTCACATCCTTCATTTTCCACAACATCCACCACTGAATTATTGGCTGTAGGGTGGAATTTTACGAGGATTTCACCGACGAGTCCCACCTTTGGTTTTACTTCATTGGTTATGGGAAGACTGTCGAATTCACTCACTATATTTCTTATATTCCTTGAGTATTCTTTGAAGTTTCCGTTTTTTACAGAATTTCTGCATATTGTATCCCATTTATGGTAGAGGGCATTCGCAGATCCCTTTTCCTTTTCGTATGGTCTTACCCTGTAGAGGACTCTCATAAGAAGATCTCCGTAGATAGCTCCCTGGGCAGCCTTGAGGATGGTCTTAAGCCCGAGTTTCATACCGGGGTGGTTTTCAAATCCCTGAACACTCAGGGGTACACATGGGACATGGCCGAATCCTGCATCCTTCAGTGCTTTTCTTATGAATGCAACATAGTTTGTGGCTCTGCACCCTCCGCCTGTCTGGGTAATTACAACTGTTGTATTGTCCGTGTCGTATTTTCCCGATTTTAATGCATGGATCATCTGTCCTGTAACAAGTATCGAAGGATAGCAGGCATCGTTATTGACATACTTTAAGCCTTCTTCCACGGCACCCTTATCCACATCAGGAAGAAGTACTACATTTAGTCCTGAAGAAAGAAGTGCTGATTCAATAAAGTTCATGTGTATAGGTGAAAGCTGAGGGATTATTACCGTATGCTTTTCCTTCATTTCCTTTGTAAAGACAGAGAGATCATAACCTGTATCCTTCTGCTTTGGTACGTAGTTGTTTCTTTCCCTTTCTTCCATGGCAGCCCTTAAAGACCTTATTCTTATTCTTGCTGCACCAAGATTATTCCCTTCATCTATCTTAAGGCAGGTATAGATCTTTCCCCTGCTCTTCAATATTTCTTCTACCTGGTCTGTTGTTACTGCATCTAGACCGCATCCGAAGGAATTGAGCTGTATAAGTTCAAGGTCATCCCTTCCAGCCACAAAGGAAGCAGCATGGTAAAGCCTCGAATGATATGCCCACTGGTCCATAACCCTTAAATCGAGGTCCTTTTCAGGCTCCAGGTGACATACGGAATCTTCAGTGAGTACCGCCATTCCTGATGATGTTATTACATCCGGAATACCGTGGTTTATTTCAGGATCTGAGTGGTATGGTCTTCCGGCCAGGACTATTCCCCTTACATGGTTTTCTTCCATGAATTTAAGGGTATCTTCCCCGAATTTTCTCATATCATCCCTGAAACTGTCTCTTTCTTCAAATCCCTTTTTAAGGGCTTCCTTCCATTCCTTTTCTGTTATATCTGTGAAGCTGAAGATATCCTTCATCCTTTTATGGAGATTTTTTTCATCACCTATGTTTAAAAAGTCACCTATGAATCTTATTTCAGGATTTTTAAGATTGTCGAGGTTGTTTTTCATTACTTCGGGATAGGAAGTTACTATGGGACAGTTATAGTTGTTGTCGCTTGTCAGGAATTCTTTTCTCTCGTAGGGGATACATGGATAGAATATGATGTCGGGCTTTTTCTCAATGAGCCATTCCATATGTCCGTGTACCAGTTTTCCGGGGTAGCACACTGATTCAGATGGTATTGTCTCAATTCCCTTCGTGAATATGTTCTTGTCTGAGGGAGGTGAGAGAATAACCCTGAATCCAAGTTCAGTGAATACCTTATGCCAGAAGGGATAGTTTTCGTACATATTGAGTACCCTCGGCATGCCTATGGTACCCCTTACAGCTTCGTCTTTTGTAAGTGATTTATGTCCGAATGCCCTTTTGTTCCTGAACCGGTAACCATCGGGGATTTCACTTCCCTTTAACTTTCCGAGGGGTCTGTCACATCTGTTTCCTGAAATGAATTCATTTCCGCTGCTGAAGCTGTTTACAGTAAGACGGCAGTTGTTCTGGCAAAGACCGCATCTTCTCATCGTTACTTCATATGAAAAATCACTGAGTTCATCCTTTTTCTTAAGTGATGAAGGAGTTCCTTCAATCCATCTTTCTCCGGCTATAATCGAAGCCCCGAAGGCTCCCATAAGTCCGGCTATATCAGGTCTTACTGCATTCACACCGGCCGTTTTTTCAAATGCCCTTAAGACTGCATCGTTGTGGAAGGTTCCTCCCTGGACGATTACCTTTCTTCCTAATTCTTCAGGGTTTCTGATTTTTATAACTTTATAAAGTGCATTTTTTATTACTGAATATGAAAGACCCGCTGAAATGTCTGCAACAGTTGCACCTTCCTTCTGTGCCTGCTTGACCCTTGAATTCATGAATACAGTACATCTTGTACCGAGGTCCACCGGAAATGTGGATTTCAAAGCTTCCTGAGCAAAGAGTGGCGGTGTGGAATTGAGGCTTTCTGCAAATGTCTCTATGAATGATCCGCATCCTGAAGAACATGCTTCGTTTAAGAGTATGGAATCTATGACACCGTCGTGGACCTTAAGGCATTTCATGTCCTGACCTCCGATGTCCAGAATGAATTCTACACCCGGAAGGAAATGTTCCGAAGCTTTATAATGTGCTATGGTTTCTATTTCCCCTATATCCACACCTAAAGCTTCCTTTATGAGGTTTTCGCCGTATCCTGTCACACAGGAAGATGCGATATAAGCAGAAGGAGGTATTATATCCCACACTTTTTTAAGTTCTTCCACCACCCTGTCGAGGGGTTTTCCTTCGTTTGATCCGTAGAATGTATAAAGAATATTCTTTTTTCTGTCAGTAAGAACTATCTTGCTGGTGGTTGAACCTGCATCAATTCCCAGGAACAAAGGTCCCAAAGCTTTTTCAATATCCCTTCTCCCTGCCTTTTCCCTTTCGTGACGGTCCATGAATTCACTGAGTTCAACATGGTTTTTAAAAAGGGGTTCGAGCCTTTCCACTTCGCTGATCATATTCTTACCGCCGTCTTTAAGGTTTCCGGTAAGGGTTTTGTAATCCGTTGTCTTTTCTTTTTCGGATATCAAGGCTGCCCCCAGTGCCACGAATATATTGGCATTGTCAGGTGCAACGATATTTTCTTCAGTGAGGTTAAGTGTTTCTGAAAATCTTTTTCTTAATTCAGGCAGGTAATGTAGGGGGCCTCCTAAGAATGCAACTTTTCCTCTTATTGGCCTTCCCTGGGCAAGACCGCCTATTGTCTGATTGACAACGGCCTGGAAGATCGATGCTGCAATATCTTCAGCCCTTGCACCTTCGTTTATAAGTGGCTGGACATCGGTCTTTGCAAATACACCGCAGCGTGCAGCGATGGGATATAGGTTTTTATGCCTTGAAGCCATTTCATTAAGTCCTGAGGCATCCGTTTTTAAAAGGGCTGCCATCTGGTCTATAAATGCTCCGGTCCCGCCCGCGCAGGTTCCGTTCATCCTCTGGTCGCAGGATTTGCCGAAATATGTGATCTTTGCATCTTCGCCGCCAAGTTCAATTGCAACATCCGTACCGGGAAGATATTCCTCCACGGCCCTTGTTGCAGAAATCACTTCCTGTGCAAAGTCTGTATTTAAAAGCTGGGCTATACCCATGCCGCCTGAACCTGTGGCAGTCACTGAAAGCTCACTGTCAGTTAGTAATTCCCTGCATTCTTCAAGGACTTTTCCGACAGTCTCTCTTACATCTGAAAAATGTCTTCTGTATGTTGAAAAAACTATATTCCTTTTATCATCGAGTATTACCGTCTTGACCGTTGTTGAACCCACATCAAGTCCGATACTGTACTTTTTCATTCTTTTAAAGCCTCCGCCATTTATATCTGACAGCTAAAGTATAAGTCACCTTGTTTAAGTCTTTGTTAACAGTTATTTCACAATATAGTCTTCGGTCTATAGTTTTCAGGTTTTATTCTTCATCCATCACTTTTTCAGTGCATTTTTTTACCGCGTCGTATTCATATCCCCTTGAAAGAAGAAACCTAGTTAGCTTTTCCCATATCTTTCTGCGGTCGGTTTCCCTGTTCCTAAGGGAAATGTATTTTCTCCTGGCTGAATCTTCAAGTCCTTCAAGTTCCTTCTCCGATATTTCATCGCTGAAGGATTCTTCTATTACGTTCCTGTCGACTCCTTTTTTCATGAGGTCGTATTTTATCTTAAGTTTCCCGCGGGAACTTATTTTTGAATCTATGAATACTTCCGAGAGGTGTCTGTCATCTATATACCCGTATCCTTCAAGGGATGAGAGTACTTCCCATGCAGCATCTTCGGGTATTTCCTCAGCCGTGAGCTTTTTTTCAATTTCCTTTCTGGTCTTAAGACCACGGTCCAGCATTGAAAGGCTTATTTCCCTGGCTTTTATCTTTTTGTCTTCAAATATGAGTTCGGAAAGATCTTCCATATCCACTTCAGAGCCTTCCTTAAAAGGCCTTTTAAAAAAGACTTCAGACGACACGGCAACTTCCGTCTCTTCACCCGCATCATCCTTAAGTATCAGAGTAAAGCCTTCTTTTTTCTTTTCAGGTCTGATTATTTTTTCAATTTTCATCATTTTCCTGATCCTTTTTCCCTCCCCTTAAAATATGTATGGTGGGATTTTTAAAAACATAGTCAATGACTTCCTTTATCTCTTCTTCAGTGACTTCTCCTGTCTTTTTCAGGTCACCCACATATTTTAGCAGGGGTTTTCCTTCCTGCGCATTGGACAGGACGTAATTGCCGAGTGCCTGAGTATCTTCAGGCAGAGCCGAAATGTTTGTCTTTAAAATCTTCTTCATTATTTCAAGATTTCTTTTTCCTATTACGTATTTACCGCTTTTTAAGCCTGATACAGTTTTCCTGATTAAATTAACTATCTTTTCAAGGTCTCCCGTATCTGCAGCGCAGTATATTTCAAGACATTTAAGATTTTCACCGATTTCAAGGGATGAATAGACATCGTAGGATAAACCCCGCAGCAACCTAATTTCCCTGAATAAAAGTGAGTTGTCAGAATCTCCAAGCCTGTTGTTTATTATCTTAAGAGGCGTTTCATATTCTTCCGGAAGTTCAGGGAAAGTATATAAAAATGAGACGGTACCCATATCGGAACTTTCAGAGCAAGTTTCAAAAGTTCCCCTTCTGTTTTTGACGAAGCTTTTTTTATAAGTTTTTCCGGGAGTTCTTCTGGATTTAACTCTTTCTTTTTCTTCTGAAGAAACCCAGGGACCAAAATACTGCTCTGCAGTTTCTTCAGCCATTCCGTGGCTGAAAGGACCTGTCACAACCATTACAGCATTGCCGGGTGTGATGGTTTCTTCCTTTCTCTTCAGAAGGTCTTCCCTTGTCAGTGAAAGTATGGTTTCTTCATTTCCTATGACACTGTATCTTAACGGATCTTTGGGGAAAGCATATTCATAGAGCCTGTCGTAGGATATAAGTTCCATATCCTCGAGACCTTCCCTGTATTCAGATAAGATTACCTTCTTTTCCCTTTCTGTTTCTTCCGGAGGAAAATCTGAATTCATCACCATATCAGATACTATTTCCATGACACTTTCAAGTTCTTCTTTAAGAACTGTGATGGTTAGTGTCAGTGTTTCATTGTCAGTGAACGCATCTAGTGTTCCCCCGAGGTATTCAAGGTCTTCGTTTATCCTGTCGTGGCTCCGTTTCTTAGTACCTGTAAAAAGCATGTGCTCAAGAAAATGGGTCAGCCCCTTTTTATCTTCAGGATCTTCCATGGACCCGCCCTTGAACCCGAGCGCAAAGTTCATGAGTTCACCGGGCTTATATATCGTTATGAGTCTTATTCCGTTTTTCAGTTTCCTGTCTTTGATATCAATACTATCCAAATAAATCTTCCTGTTTTTCTTTATATTTTTTAAGTAATTTTTTATAAATTTTCCATTATATATCTGCTTTGTCACTGATGTGAAAGCACATTATTTCTGTTGTCATGGTTTTACAGCTTTCATTATGACCGGCACAGATTTATCCTTGTCGAATTCTGTTCCGTCAAATTTCCCGTAAAATTTTATTTCCCTGAAGCTTTCTGCATATTTTTCAAGTTCATCCGATGTAAGTGTCAGAAGTCCGACTGAATTTGTGAATATTTTTTCTTCAGAAGAGCCTTTTTCCATTATTTTAAGTTCAGTATCAAAGCTTACTGATTCAATATCCTCTGGATTTTTATGTGTATCGTAGCTGTAATTTCTGACAAAGGTCACTCCTTCACCTTCAATGGTGGGGAGACCCGTTTCTTGGTTTTTAAGTATCTTTTCAAAGTTAATAGTCTGTACTATGAGTTTTCCGCCGGATTTTAACTTCTTATAAACTTCATGGAAAAATATTTCTACATCTTTTCTTGTTCCAAGGTGCGGGAGTGAATTGCCTATACAGAATATAAGTCCGAAGTGATTGTCGGGGAAAATATTTAAGTCGGTCATATCTCCCGGGGCAAATCTTACGTTTTCTCTTCCCTTTTCCTTCATCTTTTCTTCTGCTGTTTCAATCATCCTTTTGTCGAGGTCAATACCTGTAATTTCCCTGACATATGGAGAAAGTGCCAGTGTATAGGTTCCTGTACCGCAGGCAATGTCGAGGACGGCTGATTCTTTTCCTGCTCTTTCCTTTAAGAATTCCAGTGTAGCAGAACTTAAGGGAAAGACGAGGTCGTAGTATTTTGAAAATTCACTGTAAAAATTCATATTGGTTTTCCTCCCCGCATGAAACAAAGCAAGCGGTAAAAGTCATTGGCAAAAGATACAGGGTTTAATAACTTACATGGAAAAATCCTTATTTTTCCGACATTAAGATTATATATTGAAGTTAAGTAATTATCCATTGAAAAGACATAATAATATGTATATTTAATGTCTTATAAAAGACTCATGTCTGTTAATACGATAATACGAGAGGATTAAAATATCATTTCATTATAATTTTACTGATGTAAACTATTTAAGAAACGGATATAATAAAGAGAGTTTGGTTGTATATAATTAATTTTTAAAAATGGAAATAATACCTGAAAAATCAAAATATTAAACTGGAGGACATAATTTATGCCGGAAAAAAGAGTGATGACGGGAAACTCAGCTGCTGCGAGGGGTTTCTGGGAAGCCGGAGGAAAGGTTTCTTCTTCTTATCCAGGATCTCCCACTGTCGGAATAACCGATGATCTTCTCACCATGGAAAATATCGATGCTTCCTGGGCAACCAATGAAAAAGTTGCGATGGAAATTGCCATAGGTTCTTCCATCACAGGAGCGAGAAGCATGTGTATCATGAAGCACGTAGGTCTTAATATTGCTCTGGACCCTTTCATGACTTTCACACAGACAAGAACCAAGGGTGGTTTTGTCCTTTTAATGGGAGATGACCCCGGTCTTTCTTCCTCACAGAATGAACAGGATTCAAGAATCCTTGCCCAGTTTGCAAATATACCTGTCCTTGATCCAATGAATCCACAGGAAGTTCTTGATTATACAAAGGAAGCTTTAAGACTTTCAGAGGAATTTGAAACACCTGTCATGCTCCGTATGACTTCAAGGCTCTGTCATGCAAGGTCAGTGGTTGAAATAAATGACAGAAAGGATTCTTTAATTGAAGGTTTTGTACCGGATCAGGCAAATTTCTGTATGCTGCCTCCGAATTCCAATGCACAGCAGTATTTCATGCACGAGAGAATGGAAAAACTCGGTGAATACAACAACACATATAAACTCAACACATTAACTGAAAATCAGAATCAGGATACACTTATAATCACTTCAGGAATGGTTTCAGGGGTATTGAAGGAAATAAACCCCGATGTTTCAGTATTAAAACTAGGCATGATCTGGCCTCTTCCAATCGAAAAAATAAAAGAACTCAGCAGGAAGTACAGAAATATCCTCGTTCTTGAAGAAATGATGCCCGTTATAGAAAAGGAACTTAAGGCCCAGGGAATTGCCTGCGAAGGCAAAAAGTACTTCCCCTTTACTGGCGAACACACCTTTGAAATCGTAAAGAAGGGGCTTGTTGAGGCAGGAGTATTAAGTAAAGAGGAAGAATATAAAGATTCTGACAGAAAAGGTACAGTCGAAAGAACACCCATGCTCTGTTCAGGGTGTCCGCACAGACCTGTATTCGATGCGCTTAAAAAATCAAAGGCGACAGTCATGGGAGATATAGGATGTTATTCCCTTGGAATACTTCCACCCTTTGAAGTCCATAAAACCAATATTTCCATGGGAGCATCCCTTGGCATGGTCCTTGGTATGGCTAAAGCCAACAGACTTGCAGGAATAGAAAAGCCCCTCGTTGCAACAATAGGTGACGGTACGTTCTTCCATTCCGGTTTATCAGGAATCGTTCAGCTTTCTGATGTCAAAGAAAACATTACAGTTATCTGCATGGATAACAGGACAACTGCAATGACGGGCGGACAGAAAACACTCACTACCAATGAAATATATTCCGATGATGACAAGGAAGAACCACCGCATTACGTATCGATTAAGAATATCGTGGACGCAGTGGGTATAAAAGACGTACAGGTTGTGGATCAGTTCAAGGTCAAGGAATTCCAGAAAGTACTTAAAGATGCAATGAAAAGGGACAACATATCAGTAATTATCACGACAAGACCATGTGCCCTGAACTTCAAGGTAGTCAATCCTCCCTTTGAAGTTGACCCTACAATCTGTATAGGATGCAGGAGCTGTGTAAATACAAACTGTCCTCCTATCAGCATGCACAAATACGAAGGAATAGGTGCACTTAAATCCTACATAGACAAGGATATGTGTGTAGGCTGTTCTGTATGTTCACAGGTATGTCCTGTCGGAGCAATAAAGAGTACCGCAGGAAAGGGGGAAAAATAATGGATAAAATAACCAATATCATGATTGCAGGTGTAGGCGGCCAGGGACTTGTCCTTACCACCGAAATCATCTCCCATGCGGCATTCTACGATGGGTTCGATATCAAAACCAATGATGTTATAGGTCTTGCCCAGAGAGGCGGCAAGATTTACGGTTCAGTAAGATACGGAAAATCAGTACCCACTCCCATCGTTCCCAGTAACTCCGTGGATGTCCTGATAGCCCTTGAAGAACTCGAAGGTTTAAGATATGCAGGAGAAGTCAAAAAAGGCGGGACAGTAATCTTAAATACAAGACAGATTCTCCCGAATCCTGTACTCCTTGAAAAGGAAGAATATCCAAAAGACATTGAAAAAACCATTCAATCGATGGGTTATAAAATAATTGCAGTTCCGACTGAAGATGAAGCCAGGGAAATCGGAAACGTAAAGGTTGCAAATACCATTCTCCTCGGTGTCCTTTCAGGAATCCTCGATATTTCAGAAGAAAGTTTCATAAAAGCAATAGAAGAAAAAGTACCTCCCAAAACAAAGGAAGCAAATCTTAAAGCCTTTACCCTCGGAAGAGAAATTTCAAAGAACAGGAAATAATAATAAACCAGACACCAAAAATACCACAGAAAATATTTCAGGATGT
>JBDHVQ010000065.1:0-9949 GCA_039809845.1 Clostridiaceae bacterium
GAAATTTCAATAGAAACATCAGTAGAAATTCCGCCGCAAGTAATAATATGGGAGACTCAGCAGAATAATCTTTCATCACAGATTTTACCCCGCAAATAATTGATATAATCACAACAATTAAAAAAGCTTAGGCTAAAAAGAAGGAAGGGCCGAAAAACCGGTCCTTCCTTCTTTTTAGCTTATTCTGTTGTTTTATTCTGATACATTATCTTCTTAAGTTAAATCTTGTCAACGGGATCCATTGTTGATTTGAATACCTTGGGTCTTCTTAAGAGTGGTTCATATTCCATAGGTGATAATCTCTTTCTTTCGGGATCTGCAAAGAAGTCCTTTGTAAGTCTTACAACAACCGGTGAGAGTATGAGGACTGCAATGAGGTTAGGTATAGCCATGAGACCGTTCAGTGTATCGGAGATACCCCATACGAATTCGAGTCCGCCTACAGCACCTATATATATCAGGATAACGTAGATTATTCTATAAGGAGTTATTATGGCTGAGCCGAAAAGATATTCTATACACTTTTCACCGTAGTAGCACCATCCTACAATTGTTGTAAATGCAAAGATGAGAAGTGCTATTGTAACTATGTACTGTCCGCCGGGGAATCCAGTTCCGAATGCTGCGGATGTCAGTGCGGCGCCTTTTAATTCAGGGTTTGAATAAACACCGGAAGTAAGTATTACAAGAGCTGACATTGTACAGATAAGTATTGTATCGACAAATACTTCAAATGATCCCCACATACCCTGTCTTGCAGGATGGTCTGTGGTTGCAGCTGAATGGGCAATAGGAGCAGAACCGAGACCTGCCTCATTTGTGAATACACCCCTTGCCACACCGTATCTTAAAGCCTGTGCCATCGTAAATCCTAAAGCACCGCTTCCTGCTGCCTTTAAGTTGAATGCATTGTTGAATATGAGACCGAATGCTGCAGGAATATGTCTGAATTCCATTATGAGGATAATAAGACCGCCCAGGATATAGAAGGCTGCCATGAATGGAACTACCTTTTCAGCAAACTGACCGATTCTCTGTATTCCACCTATAAGTATTGCTGCTGCAAATATTGCAAGAATTATGCCTGTTATACGGGGGTCTATTCCGAAGGCGGACTGTACGGCACCTGCTATTGAGTTTGCCTGTGTCATGTCGCCGATACCGAAGGCTGCAAGGGATCCGAATATTGCAAAGAGGTATGCAAGCCATTTCCATCCGAGTCCGTTTGTTATGTAGTACATGGGACCGCCTGAATACTGGCTCTTTTCATTTTTCTGACGGTATGCCAGAGCAAGTGTAACTTCTGCGTATTTTGTAGTCATTCCGACTATGGCTGCAAACCACATCCAGAATACTGCACCAGGGCCGCCAAGGGTGATTGCCGTTGCAACACCGGCGATATTACCTGTACCTACAGTTGAAGCAAGTGCCGTTGAAACCGCCTGGAACGGCGTAACACCTGAAGCATCAGCTTCAGTCTTTTCAAACATCTTAAGGAAGGTATTACGTAAAATGAAACCGAATTTTCTGTAGATGATAAAACCAGTAGTTGCGATCAGTACAAGTCCTGTTCCGATAAGAAGTATCAGCATTGGAGGACCCCAGACGATGCTGTTTAACCAGTCGTTGAATCTCATAATTGCGTCCATAATAAAACCTCCGGTTGTTTAGTATTAGTATATGTTCATAGTATGACTGATTTTATTGATATTTCAATAATAATTTACTTTTATTCAGTAAGAACGGTTACATTATCAGACAAGGGTCAATAACAACATACCATTTTATGATAATATCAATAAAAATGGGATATAATATTAATACTGAAAACAGAGGGTCGGAATAAAGTTAATAAATATACAAAATAATGTTATATTGACACACTTCGTTTTTTATCATCCATGATTGACTGATTGGTTAAAGTCCTTTAAAGTTCAGAATGTAATAATCATATATTCATGATTTGGGAGTAAAATACTGTTACCGGCATTTTTTATTTTTATTTATTTTAAACGGAGGAATACTTACAGAATGAATTCGGTATTGAATATGTACCTGACCAATTTTCTGCGGTTTGATTTTCTTATTTTTATTCTCGGTGCTGTGGATTTCTATTTCCTTTTAAGGGCATCCCATTTTTCACGTGAGATTGAAGAAAAGCTTTTTCCGAGAGGTTATACACCCGGCGGATGGAACAACTACGGTGAAATGAAGAAATATTATACTTCAGTCATGTCCCTCGGAGGAGAAGAGGAACTCATAACATTGAGAAGAAAAATGAATTCTGCCTATACTGTGTTTGAAAATATAACAGCAGTATTTCCCCTCATGGGACTTTTAGGAACAGTACTGAGTCTTATACCCATGGTCGATTCCCTGGGAAATGCAGGAACAGGTCTTTTCTTTTCTGCACTTACATCCACCATGTGGGGAATAGTTTTTGCAATCGCCGCAAGAATTGTAAACAGCTTTACAGAAAGCAGACTCATGGAATCTGAAAGGAACATACAGAACTTTCTCGACAGATATTCTTCCATGGTAAGGAATGATTATGAAGAAACGCAGTCTGATAACTGATCTTACCCCTCTTCTCGATGTCATTCTCATCATTTTATTCATGGTCCTCGTGTCAGGGAGGGAAAAGGATATGATGAGGACAGAGGATCTTGAAAGATCCAACAGGGTGCTTCAGGTAAAGGTGGCTGAACTTGAAAAGGTTAAGTCACCCGTCATGGATACAGAAAAGAACTGGTATATCGTATATAACAGCCAGATAGGAAAGGCGGAGCTCAATTTCCCTGATGATCTTAAAACCGGTAAATTCAGGCTGATAAAGGGAGAGGGTAATGAATCCATAAAGCCTGAAACAGAAGAATTTGAAAAGTGGGTCGTTGAAGAAATAAAAGCCATGCCGCAGGAAGTTATTATAGTCACATTCAGATATAAGGACAGCTCAATTTATTACAGGGATTACACAAGAATAAGGGATCTTCTCACAGGACTTTCTGAAAAGACAGGAAAGAAAGTAGTTTATGAAGAAATCCCATCATAGGAGGAAATGATGAGCGATAAAAAAAGAAGATGGCCGCTTATAGGCATTGCAGCACTGCTTTTACTGGGAGGCGGTGGATATGGGGTAATGAAGCTCGGGGAAGGAACTGATTCTTTCGGAAAAAAGACCGTTACTTCTGCCGGAACATCTACACAGACTTCAACGGAAAGTTTAAGGACAAATTCCTCAGTTCCACCTGTTACGACAATACCAGGTTCCCCGGAAGTCTATATCACAGTAAGGGAAGACAGATTCTTCATAGACGACAAGGAGT
Source organism: Clostridiaceae bacterium (assembly GCA_039809845.1). Classification (GTDB taxonomy): domain Bacteria; phylum Bacillota; class Clostridia; order Clostridiales; family Clostridiaceae; genus JG1575. Next base: position 3,327 of record JBDHVQ010000065.1, read on the forward strand.
ATACGAAGGATAATTTCCCTCAATACCTTGCAACTCTTAACAAAAAAACACTTTTTATAATAAGGGATGACAATGCAATCAAAAAGACCTTTGAAGACGTAATGAAGACTGTAAAGGACAATGGTTTCCAGTTTAAAATAATGACAGGGAATCCATAGAACAAAGAACTTTATCTTCCGGTAAAAAACAAAAGACATAATACAAACAAAATGTATGCAGAATCTAGGAATAGGTTCGGATACAGGGATAAATATAAAAAACATCAGGAGAAAATGATTTTTTCCTGATGTTTTTATATTTCAGTTCCGTTATGTTTTATTTTAAGTTCATCTATCCAGTCCATTACATATCCCTTCTGAAGGTATGTGGAATTGAGTTTATTCATGGAATCTGAATAAGTTTCGCTGTCAGATAAAAAAGTATTCCAGTCTTTTCCTTCTGAATCTTTAAGATTTATTGATGCGGAAAGGATTCCTCCGGAATTTTCAGTCCCAAGAAATTCGATGTGGTAACCTTCGAATAATTCTCCTGAAATTTCAGAAGTCAGTAGCTTTAGCTTTTCATCCAGTGTTGTGTTGCTTGGAATTGCAGTGTAGCAGGAAACTTCGGAAGTTCCGCCTGTTCCGGTTTTATAGAGCGGAAAATACACAAAGGAGGAGTCCCTTTCAGGAAAAGCTTCAAGATTATGGTCAACTCTGGATTCTTCCCTGATGTCACCGGCTTTTTTAAGTTCAGCTTCTGCTTTTACGAGATTCTCTCCGCTTTTTCTCAGTTCTTCCGTGAGACTGCGGTTTTCGTTCCTCAGTTTTTCTATGGTTTTCAGGTCTTCAGGATTGGATTCCTGCCTGCATGAAGTTAAAGCAGATACCACAAGGAAAGCACTCCCAAAGAAAGATATAAATTTTGTGTTCATAATTTTCCCTGTTTTCTCTTTTGACATTATAGGGATAATTTTAACCTATGAAGATTTACTTTTCAATACTTTACAATTCACTGTGTTATAATTTAAGTATTACAAGCACTATGAGGTGAACAGATGAATAAAGTGGCATTTGAGATCGGCGGCTTTCAGATAATGTGGTATGCGGTACTCATTATGGCTGGTGTTATTTTGGGACTTATTACAGTTAATTACAACGTTAAAAGAAGAAAAGACCTCGGTGTGACATTTGATGATGTAACCGACGCATTCCTCTATGCATTCCCTATGGCCATCATATTCGCAAGGCTCTATTATGTTGCTTTCGAATGGGAAAGATATAAGGGAAACCTCGGGGAAATAATTAATATAAGGGGCGGCGGACTTGCAATCCACGGTGGTATTTTAGGTGCCGTAATCGGTGTCCTTATCTATAAGGCCGTTTCAAAAAAGAGCGGAAGACAGATCCTTAATATGGCAGATGCTGCGGCACCAGGTATGATCCTCGCCCAGGCTGTCGGCCGCTGGGGTAATTTCATAAATCAGGAAGCATACGGTTCTGAAGTGAACAGAAAGTTCATAGAACACTTCCCTGATTTTATACAGGACGGAATGTTTATAAACAAGAAGTTCTACCACCCTACCTTCCTTTACGAATCTCTGTGGAATCTCGCAGTCTTTGCAGTCCTCATGTATCTTTTCGGAAAAAGAAAGAAGAACAGGGAAGGCACAGTACTCGCCTGGTACCTCATACTTTACTCCACAGGAAGATTCTTCATAGAATCCTTAAGAACCGATTCACTCTGGATAGGACCCATAAGGACAGCCCAGCTTGCATCTGTTATCATGTTCCTTGCAGGTTTAATATACCTTATATACAGATCCAGGAAGAAAGATGAGATCACAGATATAATTTCTGAAACACCTTCACCGGAGATTCCCGGTAAAGTACTGGAAGAAGAAATAAAAAGAGAAGAAAGAATCCACGCAGAAACTGAAATCCCCCACGATATGCATATAGGAGAAGGGGATGAAATAAAAAAATACGAAGCTGAAAAAGAAAAAATCAGTGAAATAAAAGAAAAAAGAGAAAGCGAAATCCCTGAAGAAACAATAGTTACCGAAGAAACAACAGCAGATATACCGGTACCGGCTCCTTCTGAAGAAAAGAGAAGGGCACCTAAAAAGGGAGTTGTACAGTCAAGGGGAGAACTTGTGGAACCTATCACTGAAAACAAGGTTTCTTTAAAAGACAAGATAAAAGCTTCAAGGGCTAAGAGCAAGGAAAGGGTAATAACTACGGAAAAAAGACCCGAAGACAATATAGTTCCTGAAGATGAAACAAAATAAAAAGCATTCAGAAAGCTCCTTCAAGGTTATCCTTTAAAGGAGCTTTTCTTTTCCGTTTTTTAAGTTTTCATTACAGAACCAGTAGCATTTCATCTTTATCAGTTGGATTTAATCCATCCTGTTTATTTATCTCAAAAAACATAAAAACCTCACAGGTGAGTTAAATGCTCATTTCTGTGAGGTTATGGTACTCCCGACGGGGATCGAACCTGTATCTAGCCCTTAGGAGGGGCTTATTCTATCCATTGAACTACGGGAGCGGACGACAAGTTATATTTTACCATACACTGCAGTCATGTCAATGGTAATTTTGAAGAAGAAAAAGTATTATCTCCATTATCTCCGGAACGTCCCCAAAAACTGAATTACTATCCTGAAAAATTATATATGCAATGCCATGTTTTTGAGCCTACGGCTGTTCATGTGGGGCCTCTTCTTCCTCAAAAATATCCTTCTCAAAGAGTTCTTCATCAATTACCGGCTCATCTGAATCTTCTTCTTTTTCAGAAGAAATAATTTCATCTGATGTTTTACTTCCGTCGTGATTTATATTGTCATCGCTGCCGCTTATTTCAGATTCTGGATCATTTTCCTTTTCATTTTCATTTTTATTTTCTGTTTCTTTTTTACCGAAGAAGGATTTATAAAGGTCACTTTCCTTTATGATGGAAAAGTTTTTAATGAATATTATGGTTGCAGGTATTACCGAAAGGGCAAGTATACCTATAATTACGGCAAAGAAGTTGTTCCTTACAAAAGGAATATTTCCGAAGAAGTAACCCAGTGTAAGATAAACTGCATTCCATATGATGACACCTGTAAGGTGGTATGGGAATATTCTCTGATAATCCGTCTGTAAAAATCCTGTAAGGAAAAGGACATAGACCCTCGCGAGGGGAATGAACCTGTTTATTAAAAACCCCTTTCTTCCCCTTTCGGCTATGAATTTTCTTGTTGCCTCAAACTGTTCCTTTGAAATAAGTTTCATCTTCCCTCTTTTAAGATAAAGTTTTCCCATTGCTCTTCCAATATTGAAGTTTAAAAAATCGCCGAGGAAGGATGATATAAGGGAAAGGGGGATTATTATTCTGATATCCATAAGGTCTGTGGAGGCACATAGGGCGGCACAGGCAAAGACGAGGGTATCTCCGGGAAGAAAGTTTGTGACGACTCCTCCTGTTTCAAGAAGCAATACTACTGCCACTATCACGTACACGAATATTCCTGATGTTTCTGAAATCTGGTCAAGATGGTAGGGAAGGTTATTTATGTATGAGAAAAATCCTGCGGTGTTCATTGCAATCTCCCTGATATTTAATAAACCCATTATATAACAGGGGATGCAGTGAATGTAAATTTCATGTAGTTTAAGAAAAAAGTTTCCTTCTGATTGTAAAAAAAGTTACATTGTTCTGATTTCTGCTTATTATGTGCAATAATAAAATTACTTGTCAGATTAAAAAATATCCCTCTGGAATGGGATATGAGGAGAATATATATATATGTCTGAATTCAAATACGAAATAACAAGAAGAATAAAAACCCTTTCCGATAACGGAAAAGGATGGACGAAGGAACTTAATATGGTGTCATGGAACGGAAGGGATCCCAAGCTCGATATAAGGGACTGGAACCACGGGGAAAACAGAATGGGAAAGGGGATAACACTGTCCATTGAAGAAAAGGATGCACTTCTTGAAGCCCTTAATGAGATTTAAAAGAACCTGAAGGAAAATAATGAATATTCTATAGAATAATAATCAGAAAAAAGGAAGGAAACTATATGAAACGTGCGATGAAGCTCTTCAGTAAATTTTTAAGGACCGCCCAGGTAATATCCAAAAATCCAGACAGAGTGAAGGATGTTTTTGAAAAAGTGGACGGAAAAGTAGACAAGAGACAGGGACCTCTGGGTCAGATATTTGTAAAGACGAGACTTACGGGAAGGATGATACAGGATTATATCTCAGGAAGGTACAGGCACCTTCCCAAAAGGACCCTCATAATGCTCATCGGGGCTGCCCTTTATATTATTTCACCCTTTGATGCAATTGTGGACTACATCCCGTTCATAGGATATGCAGATGATATTTTCATCTTCAATCTCGTATACAGCCAGGTTTCAAAAGACCTTGCGGAATATATGGAATGGGTCGAGGATACAGGCAGGGCAGAGGAATGGAAGTTTAAAAGACAGGGGAAGTAAATTGGGGGGGTATATCCCATTTAATCAGATATTTAAAAAGGCAGAGCCGGCATCAGATGTGGATGCCGGCTTTACTTATAGTATTTTTTATAGTATTTCTTATAGTATTTCTTGTTTTTAAAATTACCTACCTTAAGATAAGGTGAAGTATAGGAGTTGTTATGAGTATTGTAAGTATTACTCTTTCTACCCATATGAGGAAGTAGTCAGTCATTTTTAGAGGAATTTCGGTAGCCATCATACATGGTATGGAAGCTGAGAAGAAGAGTATTTCAGATACACTCACTACAGCGATGAGGAATCTTGTTATAAGGGGAGCCGTTTCAGGAATAAGCGCTGCAGGAAGGAACATTTCCGCTATGCTGACTGAAGAAGCCTTGGCAGCAAGGAGCGCATCGGGAACCCTTACAAGGAGTGTAAAGGGATAGAATATATATCCCAGCCAGTCAAAGATCGGTGTGTGGTTTGCAGCAAGAATACCCAGAACTCCAATGGACATAAGGAGAGGTCCTATTGTAAGGGCGAGCATTATACCGTCCTTAAGGTTTATCACTACACTCTGCAATACTGAAGGTGCCTTGCTGTATGCATCCATACCCCTTGCCATTGCATGCTGGAAGAAATGGTCTCTTACCGGAGGCTCAGGGTCTCCCGCCATGCCTTCAAAATAAGTGTCCGGTTTCTTTGAAAGGGGGAATATTCTCGCTGTTATTGCAGTAACTGCAAATGTTACAAAGAATGTAAGCCAGAAGTAGAGACCCCATCTGTCCATGATGTTAAGTGCCTTGGCAACAACTATCATGAAGGTAGCTGAAACAGTTGAGAATCCTGTTGCTATGATCGCAGCTTCCTTGGCAGTATACTTTCCTTCCTTATAAACCCTGTTGGTGATTAAAAGGGCGAGGGAGTAGCTTCCGACAAATGATGCAACTGCATCTATCGCAGATCTTCCCGGAGTTTTCCATACGGGTTTCATGATGGGTTCCATGTATACTCCGCAGAATTCCATGAGACCGTAGTTTACAAGGAATGCAAGGAACACTGAACCCACAGGGATAACCATGGTTACATTGGCAACTATCTTTTTGAAGATGAAGGGAATGACATCAGGTTTCATTAAGAATTCGGGGCCTTTTCCTGTGAATGCCATTATGACGAAAACAATTCCGAGAAGCTTCAGCATTGAGAAAATAATGGTACTTGCATTGAGGTTCCAGTTTTTTCTTATGAAAGGAAGGAATGCTCCGATAATTACTATTAGAAGGGCATAGACTCTTTCAAGGTGCGGGATCTTCTTGATGAAGGTTACGAGATGGTCTATGGGAATAGTGTTATTCCCTGCGATGGTGACGGGTACAAAGAACATAAAGATTCCGAAGAGAGAGAAGAGGACGAAGGCTGCGATGCTCGATGCGGGATAGGTTTTCTTCTGGTCCATTTTACATCTCATTAAAAAATTAATACTGAAAAAAATAGTATAATAGGAATTTATTAAAGTCAAAAGGTTTACACATGTTGAAAATCTTTTCTGAAGTAAAAATAAGGTAAAATATTTTTTGGGTGTATTTCTTGCTTTATACCATGACATGCATTATAATTAATTCGTTGTCTGTAAAGGTATGGAGAGGTGTCCGAGTGGCCGAAGGAGCACGCCTGGAAAGTGTGTATAGGGGAAACTCTATCAAGGGTTCAAATCCCTTCCTCTCCGCCATAGCCGTGCTAGACGGGGAACCAGCGATGCCCTGTAACCTGCAATCGCTGCAGCAGGGTTGAATTCCCGGCCGAGGCTTTGAACTGAAACGCAGCACTCTGGAAGTGGTGTTGAGATCAGGGTCCCACGCAGCATATGCCGGTGAACCTCGTCAGGACCGGAAGGTAGCAGCGATAAGCCGGAACGTTATGTGTGCCGTGGCAAACCCTCGTCGAGCTAACCCAGGGAGACGGTCAGGTTCAACTGTCGGAGCCGGGTGCACGGTGTTTATATTTACATTCTCATGCGGAAAACCGCAAAACCAATAAAAAGAGATACGAAAAGAAATGATAACTTTTTTTCGTGTCTCTTTTTTATAAATTCACGGTATATTTCATATGAGGTATTCATGGTTTCAACATGGAAACATGGTGATAATGGGTATTTATGATGACAAC
>JBDHVQ010000066.1:0-9888 GCA_039809845.1 Clostridiaceae bacterium
GTATAAAATAATAAATGTTAAACTTTTATAACATAATAACAGGATGAATGCTAATTAAATGCATTTATGTTTAGTAGACAATATTATTGAGATATTTTTACAGCTACCTGTCTGATATCTTTCCTCAGTGATATTTTTCTTTGTGGATCTCTTATGCTGAAAACAAAAAGAACTCATCTAAGAGAAAAATCTCTTAAGGTGAATCCTTTTTGTTAAAGTGATTTTATGTATTCAAGGACTTCTTCTGCATGTGCTTCAGTTTTGGGCTTTCTCCAGATTTTTATTACTTTGCCGTCCTTATCTATAAGAAAGGTAGTCCTTTCAATTCCCCTTACTTTTTTGCCGAACATATTCTTATCCTTTATGACACCATATGCATTGACGGCTTCTTCATTTTCGTCCGAAAGAAGGGGATAGGTGAGATTCAGTTTATCCCTGAATTTTTCATGGCTTTTTATAGAATCCCTCGATACCCCGATTATTTTTGCACCTGTTTTCTGGATTTCTTCAAGAACACTCTGAAAACCTGCAGCTTCACTCGTACACCCTGGTGTATTATCCTTGGGGTAAAAGAAAAGCACAGTCATACCCCCGCGGTATTCCTTGAAATTATGAATTTTTCCGTCTGTACCCATGAGGGAAATTTCAGGTGCTTCCATTCCTTCTGTAACTTTATATTCCATTGTTTTTCCTCCTGCCAGTTTAGTCATATAATTATCTTCTGATTCAATTATACATGGTCTTTTTTATTACCTGGTACTGTACATGAGCTTATTCATTTTTCTGTCTTGAAAATGCTGAATCTTCATATTTTCAGTATATTTCTTATATGATCAAGTCATGAGATTTCATTTTGGGGATTTCATTTGGGGTATTTCAGTCAGGATTTGTACTAATGGATTGTATTCAGTGCTTCCACAAGAGGATTCCATTCAGGATCCCATTATGGATTACATTTGGAGCAATATAGTAAAACAAGAATTTCAAACTACACTGTCCTTATGTGTTATCATTAAAGACAGAGTAAAAAACAAATACAGACAGATCATTTTAAAGGAGATACAGTAATGGAAAACAGCAAAGTTCTTGCAAAAGTAGGAGATGTGGAAATAACAGAGGATATTGTAAACAAGACCATTGAGTCTTTAAGACCTGAACAGAGGGCTTATTTTGAAACTGAAACAGGAAAAAAGCAGCTCCTCGATAATCTTGTGAATATGGAACTTATCAATGCAGAGGGTGAAAAAATGGGAATACCTTCTTCAGATCTATTCAGAACTGAAATGGAAAGAATGCAGAAGGATCTTCTTATGCAGATTACCCTTGCAAAGGTTATGGAGGATATAAACCTTACAGATGAGGATGTTGAAAAGGAAATGGCTGAAAATGCTGATGCATACAGAGAATCTGAATCCTTCGGTGCAAAGCATATCCTCGTGGAAGATGAAGCCCTTGCAAAAGAAATCAAGGGAAAGATAGACAGCGGTGAAATGACATTTGAAGAAGCAGCAAGGGAATATTCAACATGTCCTTCTTCTGAGAAAGGCGGGGATCTTGGATCCTTCGGCAGGGGAATGATGGTTCCTGAATTTGAGAAGGCGACTGAAGAAGCTGAAATAGGAAAGGTAACAGATCCTGTAAAGACACAGTTTGGATATCACTTAATCGATGTTTACCAGAAAGGTGCAGACAGGAATCTTGTGAAAAACACACTTTTACAGAAAAAACAGATGGAAAGATACAACAGTTTTGTTTCTGACTTAAGGAAAAAGGCTGGCTTTTAAGAAAAAGCAGGGGGATAAAAATGAATCCTAAAACTATCAATTACCTTAACATGGTGCTGTTAATCCTTAATCTTCTGATTTTCAAAAGTACAATACTTTATTTTGTAATCATAGCAATTTCGATATATCTCATATTCGATACAAGGAAGAATGGCCCCAGAATGTAGACAGTTAAATATTATAATAATGACTCCTTCTTGTTTAAGATACAGCAGAAAGAAAACCTTCTGCATTCTTCAGTAAGAGGGAGTTTTATTTGTCTTACAGCGGTTTATAATAAAGCCTTGATAATGTGGAGAACTTCGGGAGAATAATCTCTTGGAGCAGTGTCAGTAAAATTTCTCTCATTTCAGTCTGATGTCTTTAAAATCAACAAGTCAAAAAAGATAAAGACCCCGCATATCATGCGGGGTTTCATTAAGATTTTTCTTTCTTTTTTATACAGGTTCTATACTGATGCACCTGTTTCTTCCTTCACTGAAAAGCCCGTGAAGTCTTCTATGAAGAGCTCACATAAATCTTCCACATCTTCTTCCCTGGTGGCGGAATATTTGTCTTTGATACCGATGACTCTCATTCCTGCTTTTTTTGCACCCACCATTGAATGGGATACATCTTCAAATACAAATATATCTTTTGGATCCACACCCATTCTTTCTGCCGCAAGCAAGAATACATCAGGTTCACTCTTTGTCCTTGCAGTACTCTCATCGGTTGTAACAAGGACATCGAAGTATTCAGTTATTCCGTTGGCTGAAAGGCAGGTTGTCAGAAGATGCCTTGAATTACTGGTTGCAAGTGCCAGTTTTATTCCCCTCTTTTTTAAATCATCAAGAAAATCCTTTGCCCCGGGCTTTAGAAATACATTGGTGCCATATTCTTTTTCCGCCATTTTATTCCATATTTCCATTATTTCTTCAGTTGACTCAGTCATTCCAAACCTTGTCCTGAAATATTCCGCAGTCTGTGAAAAACTGCAGTGGGCAACGTCCTTCATGAGTTCCTCATGGGGAATTGTAAGATTTCTTTCCTTTATAAAATCCATGTCTATCTTAACCCATACCCACATGGAATCCACGAGGGTTCCGTCAAGGTCAAAAATTACTCCCTTAATACTGTCCAGCATATATTCAATCCTCTTTTCCTTATGTCTTTCTTTTAAGTATATTTTTATCGGTTTTATCTGTAAGCATCTTTTCAACTGTGTGCTCAGGTATCTGTCTGTATTTAATTTCCCTGAATTCTTCTGTATGTTATTGTGATTGTAGATTTTTCTCTTTTTCAGGAAACCATTATGGCATGGACAAAGAGTGAGACCGATATTCCTATGATTGCACCTGTTATTACATCAGACGGGAAATGGACCCCGAGGTATATCCTTGAAAAACCCACAAAGAACGCAAGAATAAGAAATGCCGCTGAAAGGGCAAAACTTGCAGTCAAAGTTGCTGCAGTCATGGCTATTGCAAATGCTGCTGCAGTGTGACCCGATGGGAATGAAAACTGATCCACTCCGATTTTTATGGTCACAAGGTCAGTGATTCTCTCAAAGGGGCGCTTCCGCCTTATAACTCTTTTCAGTATCTGTACGATTACTGTGGTAATGATAAGTGACAGCGCAGTCAGAAATGCAAAGGGTCTGAAGTAGCTTCTCGGAAGAAGTACCAGAGCCAGTATGAGGCCCAGTGAAAAAACATCGGAGCCTAAATATGTAATTGCTATGTTAAAATAATCAAAGAACCTGTTTCTCATCCTGGTGTTTATAAAACGGATGATACGGTAATCTGTTCTGTAAATAAAATCCATGGACAACTCCTCGGTGTATAAATGGGCCGACAATAATACCTATTTTACATCCCAGGTATTAACTCACAGTTAAATCTTTTAAATTAAATTTTATCATATAAGTCATATCAGGACAGAAAGAGTGTAAAAAAATGAATAACAGCAGGGAATTAAATAAAGACAAAAATCATGGAACTTCTTCAGAGACTCCTTCAGGAACTTTATACGTGGCTGAAGACTTGAACAATAAACGTGTAAATTATGTAAGTTATGCAGGTAATGCTTCTGAAGAGTCGGCAGACAGGGACTTTGTTTCATGTCTTCGGGAAAGAATCGGGGAGTTTGTAGGAAGTGATGAGGACCTCGATGACCTTCAGCTTAAAGGACTCCATATCATCCAGAAGAAGGACGGGTTCAGGTTCGGAACCGATGCAGTCCTTCTTTCGTATTTTACAGATCTTAAGAACAGGGAAAATGTCATTGATCTCTGTACAGGTTCTGGTATCATACCCCTTCTTTTTGCAGGGAAAACTGAATCTTCCGACATCAGGGGACTGGAAATACAGCATTCTTATGCAGACATGGCACAAAGAAGTGTTGAATTGAATAATTTATCGGACAGGGTGATGATTACTGAAGGGGATTTGAAGGACATGGATCTTATAAAATCCCTTGGAAAATTTTCGGTAGTGACTGCAAATCCTCCCTACAAGAAATATATGACGGGAATAAAAAATGAAAGGGAAGATCTTCTGACTGCAAGGCATGAATACATGATGAAACTCAGTGACCTTACTGAAGCTTCATCTATCCTTTTGAAAGACGGGGGAAGGCTCTGTATGATACACCGCCCTGAAAGGCTCCTCGATATAATAACTGCCATGAGGGATGTGAGGATTGAACCCAAAAGGATAAGGACAGTCTCGCCATATCATGGGAAAGCACCTTCCATGGTTCTGATCGAAGGGATAAAATACGGAAAACCCAATCTTAAATGGGAAAGCGAACTTGTGATGTACGACGGAAACAGGAATCCTACTGAAGAAATAAGAAGGATATACGGTGAAATTAATGGGTAAATTATATGTAGTACCGACACCCCTCGGGAATCTTAAGGATGTAAGTGACAGGGTAAGGGAAGTCCTCTCATCATCGGATGTTGTGGCATGTGAGGATACAAGGACCACCGGGAGACTCCTCTCATATTTAGAATCAGATGTAAGGACAGTCAGCTACCATATGCACAATGAAAATTCGAGGACTGATGATATAATCTCACTGCTCCGTGAGGGAAAGACAGTATCCCTCGTAAGCGATGCCGGAATGCCGGGTATTTCGGATCCCGGTCACATACTTATTAAAAAGGTCATTGAAGAAGGCCATGAAGTATCCGTAATACCCGGACCCTCAGCATTTGTAACTGCTCTTGTGGGGTCAGGACTTGATACGGGAAGGTTTACCTTCATAGGTTTTCTGGAAAGACAAAGATCTGCCAGGAAAAAGGAACTTGAAAATTTAAGATACAGGGAAGAAACCCTCATTTTTTATGAAGCACCACATAGATTGCGGGAATTCCTTTCAGTACTTCTCGAAGTTTTGGGGGACAGGGACGCATGTCTTGCAAGGGAACTTACAAAAATCCATGAAGAATACGAAAGGGGACTTTTGAGTCACCTTTCTGAAATCTATTCTGAAAAGGAACCAAGGGGAGAATACGTGGTTATCGTAAGGGGCAAAACCAGGGAAGAAAAAGAAAGTGAAAAAATGGAAAAACTCTCTGAAATAACCATTGAGGAACAGGTAAGAAACTATATGGCTCAGGGAATGTCCAAGATGGATGCAGTAAAAAAGACGGCAAGGGAAAGACAGATGAGAAAGAATGATGTCTATAAAGAAGTACTCGATGTTGAATAATCCATACCGGTGTCGTTGATATATGGTATTGAATACCATATAATCTAGATGAGGTGAAGAGTATGGATTATAAAAGCGGGGGTGTGATTACCCTTGAAATGATGCCTGAATTTGATCTTTTTCTTTCGCAGGTGCTTGAATTTTTAAATTCCTGGTTCCCTGAAGAAAAATACACACACAATATAGTACAGAATTATATTAAAAGCGGAATCATAACAAGACCTGTCATGGGTAAAAAACGCGGTTACAAGAGGATGCATATAATACAGCTCATTATGCTGAGCTACCTAAGGCCGGTACTTTCAGGCGATGAGATCAGGGATGTCTTTTCCCTCGCCTTCAATGAAATCAATGAAGCGGATGACGACATCATAACCTGGGAGGATGCATATACAATTTTCCTCCACATACGTGAAGGGATGGAAAACGGCAAGATACCCGATGAAAGAAGCTATGCCAATATGTGTCTCAAGGAAAAGGAACTCGACGAAAAAGACCGTGAATCCCTCGTCAGATTTATAAGTATACTGATTCTTACAACAAGGGCGGGAGATCTTAAGAAAAAAGCCCTCAATATGATATACGAGCGCTGATTCACATTTCCCCCTGTATTTATATATGGGGGTGAGAAAATGGAAATACATGAACTTGTGGGCAACCTTGGATTCCCTGTGGCAGTCACATTCTATCTTCTTATAAGGGTGGAATCAAAACTGGAACTGCTTACAGAATCCATAAGGGCGCTCAACAGAAGCCTTGTAAAGTACTCGGGAAATACCGTCGCTGAAGAATCAGAAGAAAGCAGCAAAAAAGCTGCCTGAAGAAAAAAAGAGCAGTAAAAACAAAAAATCTTTAAAATACCATTCACCGGCTCATGCCGGTTTTTTGTTTTCCCGTTTTATTTCTGAATGATTTACCACGGATGTCCATAACGGAGAATAAGGTTATAATCATAGGGTGATAATAAATCTGACAATTGGTATTTATATCATTTCCCTTATGTAAGGACATTAATCATAATACGGATGAGTACAAAAAGAGGATAAAAACAAGGACAAAAACATAAGGACAAAACAAGGATGAAACAAGGACAAGAGAAAAAATCCTGTTTTACGGCGGATAGCGTTTATATGGAATCTCTTTGGTATCAGAAGTGTGATATGAATGAAAGAGAAGTGTGGTATAGACAGACAGTAATGATTCTATAATGTTGTTTTGTCAGTCAGTGAAAAGGAAGTAATGTGATGAATAATATAGTGCTGAATAACGGCATTTACGATATAAGTGTAAAAGAATACCCGGGGGATGGAAGCCACGGATTTGTACTCGCATGCCATGGGTTTGCAAGTTCTTTTTCCATAAGGCATTTTGAAAGGATTGCGGAAGAGTTGGGTAAAAACGGTACGGCTTTTGCGGTTTTTGCCCTGCCAGGGCATGAAGGAAGTCCTGTCGGGGGAGAATTTCTCTATGGAGAGGCAACCCAGCAGGATATAGATACTGTTATGGAATATATGCTGGATAAGTGGGGTGAACCAGCCGGGCTTTTAGGATTAAGCTACGGTGCTGACATGATGTGGAAGGCTTCGGGAAGATATCCTGGGGTTAAGAAGCTCCTCTGCATGAATACGGCAGTTAAAAGGACGAAGGTTATAGACAGGTTTTTAGGAAAGAGAATACCTGAAATTAGGGAAAAAGGATACGTCTATATTGGAAGGAAGAATCCCATAAAGATTACTGAAAAGTATCTGGAGTACCTTGAAAACTGCGATATCTACGGAGAAAAAAGGGACAATGTACCGGAAACGCTCTTCATTCACGGAAATCTTGATACTCTTGCTCCAGTTGAAGATATTAAAGTATTTGCCGCCCGGACAGGATTTCCACTTATTGTCTTGGAAGGTGAAGACCATGTATTTTCTCCTGAGGGTGAAGATATAAGTGCAGTCCTTGCAGCTGATTTTTTCAGAAAGGAAGAATAATAATGTACAGGGCAGCCATATCGGTAAGAAACCTTGTGGAGTCAGTGCTTGCCTCCGGCGATATAGGCGGCGGGTCAGGGATGATGCTGACTCCTGAAAGGGCACAGGAAGGTTCGAGGGTCCACAGATCCCATCAGGAGATGAGACTTTCAGAAAACAAAGAATACAGGAAGGAAGTATTTTTGAAAAAAGTATTCCCTTCAGATGACATCGAAGTCACTGTGGAAGGAAGGGCAGACGGAATTCTTCCGGGTGATTACATAGAAGAAATAAAATCAACATATAAGAACCTCAGTGACCTTACAGAGGATTACAATGAAATACACTGGGCGCAGGTAAAGTTTTATGGGTTTATTTATGCGGAAGAAAATAATCTTACTGAGATGACTTTAAAACTTACTTATTACCAGATAGAAAAGGATGAATTCATATCCTTTGACAGGACATACAGCACTGAAGAACTGAGAGATTTCACGGATAAAGTGCTTTCCATCTACAGAAGACTGAAAATGCTCGAATACACATGGAGAGAGGAAAGGGACAGGACCATAAAGGAAGCGGAATTCCCCTTCCCCTCATACAGACCCGGGCAGAGAAAGATGGCAGTATCAGTCTACAACACAATCAAGGAAGAAAAAAAGATATTCATACAGGCTCCCACAGGGATAGGAAAGACTATTTCTGCACTTTTTCCTGCCGTAAAAGCACTGAAGGAAAAAAAGACCGACAGGATTTTTTACCTCGCACCAAAATCCACTGCCAAGGAAATCGGCGAGAATTCAGTGGAAATATTAAGGAGCAAGGGTACCAAACTTCGGAGCATAACCCTTACATCAAAGGAAAAAATATGCTTTATGGATGAAGTCAGGTGTGAACCTGATTACTGTCCTTATGCAAAGGGTTATTACGACAGGGTAAAGGAAGGCATCATCGATATCCTTGAAAATGAAGACAGTTTAAAAAGGGAAGTCATAGAAGAATATGCAAGAAAACACATGCTGTGTCCATTTGAATTTTCCCTCGATTTATCCCTGTATGCCGACATCATAATAGGGGACTATAACTACGCCTTTGACCCCAGGGTCTTTTTAAAGCGCTTCTTCCTCGACAGACATGAAAAATATACATTCCTTATTGATGAAGCCCACAATCTCCTCGACAGATCGAGGGATATGTTTTCAGCTGAAATCAAAACATCCTGGTTTTTGAAACTGGCATCGGAAATAAAGATCCATGAACCTAAAATTGCGGCAGCGGCACTTAAAATATCCGAATACATGGAAGTCATAAGAGAAAGAAACGGAGACCCGCAAAGGAGCCGTGAGGAAAATCCTGACAGGACACTGAGTGATCTGACGGTCAGTTTCACGGAAAAAGTTTCTTCCTACCTTGCAGATGAGACAAGGATAAATGAAAGGGAAGATTTCAGGAATGGATTCCCCGATGAATGGAACTGTTTTCTCGAAGTATTTTTTGAATCTCTGGCCTTTGTAAGGATACTCGACCTTTATTCATCAGGTCACATCTCATACTCCATATCAGAAGGTGATGATTTTAAATATAAACTTTTCTGCGCCGATCCATCCTCATTACTGGGTGAATCCTACGAAAGGGCTGATTCCCTGATTTTCTTTTCAGCAACACTCTCACCCATGGACTACTACATGAAACTTTATTCAGCGGATGAAGATGACTACAGGATGATGCTGCCTTCACCTTTTCCAAAGGATAACCTTAAAGTATTTCTCGATACCTCCATAAACACAAGATATACAGCAAGGGATAAAAGTTATGATGCGATAGCTAAAAACCTCATGGAAATGACAAGGTACAGAAAGGGCAATTATATAGCATTTTTCCCGTCATACAGGTATATGGAAAGTGTATACGAAATATTCACAAGGGATTATGAAGATGTATGTGAAGCAAGGATACAGGAATCGGGACTCTCTGAAAAAGCCAGAAATGAAGTCATAGAATCCTTCAGTGAGACTTACGACAGATCCTATTTATATTTTATGGTCCTCGGAGGAGTGTTTGCAGAGGGCATAGACCTTAAAGGGGATATGCTGATAGGTACTGCACTGATAGGACTGGGATATCCGACATTTAATTTTGAAAGGGAAATAATACAGGATTACTTCCAGAAAGAATCAGGAGATGGATTCAGCTATGCATACACTTATCCCGGACTCAATAAAATCACCCAGGCAGGCGGCAGAGTCATAAGGACCGAAGAAGATGAGGGTATTATTCTTCTCATGGATGACAGATATAAGAATGAGAAAATAAGAAGGCTCCTCCCTGAAAACTGGTTTCCACTTATGTCAGCCAATAAACTCAACACTTACGACAGCCTTTCTGACGAAGATGTCATTGAAGAAAATACCTCTGAAGAAGAAGTCATAGAAGCTGTTACAGAAGAA
>JBDHVQ010000067.1:0-9884 GCA_039809845.1 Clostridiaceae bacterium
CATGCAAATGAAAATCAGAAAAAAGAAAGCAGCCTGATGTAACTAAATACACCAAACTGCTCCACTAACTAACTTCCGAATATGCGCTTTAAAGATTGTTACTTTTTGTCAACCAACACTATTTGTTCTGGAACCTCTTATTATTGGGGTTTTTCTTAATATATCGGGATTATATACTTTTTGAGATAGAAATTTTCTCATATTAAATCCTCCTATTCTCAAAAAAGAATAGATATATATTCTTATTCGTCTTCGTCTTTTTCTTCTGAGATTTCATCCTCTTCTTCATCCTCTTCTTCAAGAGTGAAGTTTTCATCCGGTTCCTTATCGGTTTCTTCCTCTGGATCATCGATTATATGGGAATCATCACCGTGCTTTTCAAAAAGTTCGTGCCATACAAACGATTCTTTTATTCCATCTTCGTACTGTACTGTGATGTAATGATCGTTAAGATATATGATTTTTCCTGATTTTTTCTTTAAGAATACTTCCATTCCAACCTGATATTTAGCCTTTTCTTCATCGAGGTTGAATGAATTTTCTCCTTTTCTGTTCATAGCCATCCATTTTCCTTTCGGGTCCATGCCCTTTCTTTAATTATTTTGTTCTGAAAAATAGTACAACCCATTTTTTACAAAGGTTTTTTCACTGCAGTTTTAAGAGCATTTTCAACTGATTTCATTATCGCCTTTGAGGATATGGTGGCTCCTGACACAACATCGACATTCATCTTCTGTGTATTAAGGATTTCTTCAACGACAGTCTTTTCAGCCTTTTCCCCGTATCCTCTTCTGTGTTCCTTTATGTAAATATCCCCGATTTTTCCGTCTTTTACAGTTACTTCAGTGATTACCATAACCGGATCTAAATGTGCTTCACCTTCGTATTTACCGTCTGCAATCCTTGTTAAGTCAATATTCTCAATGGGCATATCTTCGGCCATTTTCTCTACACTCTTTAACATATAGAAGAAGATACCCGTAATTATCCCTATGATTAAAATTGTGATATATAATCCTCTGTGGCTTTTACTCCTTGCCATGGAATATTATTCCCCGTCTGATTCATTATCTGAGAGTATCGGAAAGAGCATTTCATCCCATATTTTTTCCGCTTCATCTGAAAGACCTAAGTAATGCAGTATATCAAATGCAAAGTAAGGAGCTGTTGCAGGTCCTTGTGAAGTCATGATACTTCCTGACTGGATGGTAACAGCATTATCAAAATAAATAGCTCCCTTGAAATCATCCTTGAAAGTAGGATAAGAAGTAACATGTGTATTTTCAAGTATGCCTGCTTCCATTAGAACTGTAGGACCCGCACATATAGCAGCAATGAGCTTTTCTTCTTCATCAAATTTTCTGACAAGGTCCAGCACTCTCTCATCTTTTTTAAGGTTTTCAGCTCCCTTGCTTCCGCCCGGTATATAAATACCCTCACAGGAATCAAAGTCCATGTCGTCAAAGAGAATATCAGCAGATATCTTAAAACCATGAGCACTCTCAACTTCTTTTGAATTCTGACCCACAAGTACAACTTCCACATCTGCTCTTCTTAAAATATCACAGACTGAAATCATTTCGAGTTCTTCAAAGCCTTCAGCCATAAGTGTCGCAATCTTCTTCATACATTCCATCTCCTTATCATTTAAGTTTTTTTAATTTCATATTATTTATACTGTCACTGGATATTCCGCTGCACTTTTCCGTATACTTTATATTCTTCATTATCTATTTTCATTTTCAGTGAAAAATAAAAAGAGCTGAGATATCCAATAGTGTTGCACTATATAATAATGATAACACCTCATGGCTCTCCGGCCCTTTAATAGTCCCTTATTCACTTATTATTAAACAATGATTTACCTTGGTTTAAATTAATGCATTAATTTCTATTACTTCAGAATGACCTTTTCAACTGACTCATCGAGAATCAATGTCACAAGTCTTATTCCCTTACCTGCTCTGTTCTGTATTCTGAATTTTTCACCTTTTACAGTATACCTGCTTTCATGGTCTGTAAGGATAGTGTATTCTGCGCCTTCAGACAATGATGCAAATACAGCTCTATCTTCTTCCCTTAAGGATATCCCCTGGACTCCAAGTGCCATCCTACCGGCTCCTGAAACCTGAGAGACCAGGAATCTTATTCCCATTCCCCTTGCAGTTATTACGGTGATGTTTTTGGTTTCATCCGATACTTTTGCAGAGAAGATTATTTTATCATCCTGGTTTCTGAATTTGATTACGGGGAAAAGTCCTGAAAGTCCAGTGAATTCACTGATATCCATTATTTTTACACTTCCCGATGAAGTAACAGTCAATATTCCGTTACTTTCGCCCTCGCCGCTTTTAAGAACTGAAATCCCGGCTACTTCATCACCTGATTTTACAGGCAGGATATCACTTAACTTTATTCCTCCGGATGCATTTTCAAAAATATAGGAAGGATATTTTAATGCCTGGCCTGTGGCCAATATAAACAGAATCTCATCGTAGGAATCAGTTTCAAAGATTCCTCTTACTTCTTCCTTCTTTGATCTTTTAGTCTTTCCTGTGTCAGAGATTGTAAGACTGTCACCACTCCATTTAATGCTGAAGGATTTTGCAGAATAGTCATTCTGGTATTTAACGGATTTTATTTTATCTCCATAGGGTATTACGGCAACACTTTCCGGTTTTACCATCTTGGCTGTCACTTCACAGAGTGCCATGGGAACAGTAAAGTTTAAATTCTTTTCAGTTGTTATATTTATGAATCCCTCACCTGAAGCTTCTTTCCCTGTTATATCAGTCAATGATAACTGTGATGCTTCAGTTTCTTCTCCGGGTGTTTCTGAAGAATTATTGTTTCCGGATTCAATAATGTTTTCATCAGCTGGTTTGATTCTAGATGCTAGCGAATTGTCGGTTATTTTTCCCATATCTTCCATGACTGCAGAAATAACTTTTTCGCCTTTTAATAGCTTTATTGCAACAATTTTGGAGTATTTGCTGTCAAAGTTTGAAGCTTCAGTTCTCTTTATTCCTCCCCTGTCAGTAATGAATCTTATAACGGCAGATTCAGGTACCTTTTCCATGCTGAATGCTGAAACTACCTTCTCTTCGCCCTTTAAGGCATTCCTTAAGAGTTCATCAACTCTAACACCTTTATCCTTCCACTTCATCTCGGGAACTGACCTTGATTTTATCTGGTACATATTGCCAAGATCAGTAAAGAGGAGGATGTTGTCCACGGTGTTGGTCTTAAATACGGATATTACTTCGTCCCCTTCCCTGACCTCTATGTCTCCGGGATCTGAAGTTCTGTTATAGGTTTTAAGATCCACTTTTTTGATGAATCCTTCCCTTGTGACTGTTGCCATGGAGTCTTCGACTACTATGAGTTCCTCCACATTTATATGGGCTTCATCGTCGTCTTTAATAATTACAGTCCTTCTCTCATCGGAAAGCTGCTTTTTGACTTCCCTTAACTCCTTCTTTATGAGGTTATCGAGGGCTCTGGGATTATTAAGAATGAGGTTTAATTCCTTTATTGTTTCAGTCAGTTTTTTATGTTCTTCCGTAAATACGTGCAGTTCAAGTCCTGTGAGCCTGTAGAGCATAAGTTCAAGGATTGCTGTACCCTGTTCTTTGGTGAACCCGAACTTTTCCATGATGTTTTCAAGTGCATTGGCTTTGTTTTCACTTGCCCTGATTGTCTTTATAAGTTCATCCATGATGTTTATGGCTTTGATAAAGCCTTCGACAATGTGGAATCTTTTCATGGCATTGTCGAGTTCTTTTTCAGTCCTTCTCTTTACTGTTTCCCTCTGATGTGCAAGATAAGCTTCAAGCATCATTTTGAGGGACAGAGTGACAGGTTTGCCGTTGTCAATGGCTACCATATTGAAGTTTAGATTGCTCTGAAGATCAGTCTTTTTAAGAAGATACTTTCTGATCCTGTCTGCTTCTTCCATGGATGTGTTTCTCTTGAATTCTATGACTGCCCTGATACCTATTCTTCCGGATTCATCCCTTATTTCGCCTATTGCTTCAAGCTGCTTTGAATGTTTCCTGTCACCTGTCATTTCACTTATTGTCTGAAGGATTCTGGCCTTGTTTTTTCTGTATGGGAATTCAGATATGACTATTCCCAGTCTTCCGTTGTCGAGTTTTTCTATTTCAGTCTTTGCCCTTAATGTACATTTTCCTTCCCCAGTCTCGTATGCAGAAAGAAGAGAATCTGATCCTATTATTATCCCGCCTGTAGGTAAATCAGGTCCCTTGATATACTTTATCAAGGACTTTGTAGTGATTCCGGGATTATCTATGAGTGCTATTACAGCATCCAGAGATTCCCCGGGATTATGGGGAGGGATATTTGTAGACAGACCTACTGCTATACCGAAGGATCCGTTTACGAGAAGATTCGGGAATCTTGCAGGTATTATAACGGGTTCTTTCTCAGTATCTGAGTAGTTGTCGGTGAAATCCACCGTATCCATTTCTATGTCTTTAAGAAGGAGCATAGCTGCCTTTGAGAGTCTGGCTTCAGTGTAACGCATGGCAGCTGCCGGGTCTCCGTCCTGGGATCCCCAGTTTCCCTGCCCTTCGATGAGTGGCACCCTAGTTGAGAAATCCTGTGCCAGTATACTCATGGCATCATAAATAGATGAATCACCGTGGGGATGGAATTTACCCATGATGTCCCCGACAATCCTTGCAGACTTGAAATAGGGCCTGTCAGGGAATGCCTTTAAAAGATAGGCTCCGTAGAGAATTCTTCTGTGCACAGGTTTAAGACCGTCCCTCACATCAGGCAGGGCACGGTCCTTTGCAACATCGACTGCGTATGGCAGGTAATTGTCAGGCATTGCAGCTTCAAGGGGCAGGTCGATGATATTTTTGTCCTCTGGTATTTTATTGTCTTTCATCGCTCCTCCTAAAATTCTGCATAAGTATAAAGATAATTTTTCCTTGGTTCAACAACATCACCCATTAAAAGTGAAACCATTCTCTCAGCCTTTGCAGCATCGTCTATGGTCACCCTGAAAAGTGTTCTTGTTTCAGGGTTCAATGTTGTATCCCATAACTGGTCCGCATTCATCTCACCAAGCCCCTTGAATCTCTGTATCATGTAACCTGGTCCTATTTCCTTCTTGATATCTTCAAGGTCGTCTCCGGTGTAGGAATACTTTGATATTTCCTTTCCTTTAACTTTCTTGTAGACCTTGAAAAGAGGAGGCTGGGCAAGGTAGAGATGTCCACCTGCTATAAGGGGTTTTAAGTATCTGTAGGCATATGTCATCCAGAGCGTACGGATATGGTAACCGTCCACATCGGCATCACTCATTATTATTATCTTTCCGTATTTAAGATCTTCTTCCCTGTAGTTATCAAGGGTGCCGGTACCGATTGCGGCACTGAAGAGTTTAAGTTCTTCTGATGCCAGAACATTTTCAAGTTTCTGCTTCTCTGTATTCATTATCTTTCCCCGGCTGGGCATGATTGCCTGGAATCTAGGGTCTCTCGCCTTCTTTGCGGTTCCTCCGGCGGAATCCCCTTCAACTACAATGAATTCATTCCTCATTTTATCCTTGCCGGAACAAGCATAGACTTTTCCTGCAAGGGGTGAAGTTCCTCTTCCTACTTTTTTTCTTTCTGCATCTGCGATTTTCTTTATTCTGTCACGGCGCCTTGCAGCTTCTATTGCATTGTTTATTATTATGGTTGCAGTATCCTTGTGGTCTTCTATCCAGTCAAAACATCCTTTATAGCTTAAATCAGCCATGAGAGTATGTGCCTCAGAATTTCCGAGCTTGTTCTTTGTCTGTCCCTCGAACATGGGGTTTGAAAGTCTGACCTTTACTATCGCCGTCATCCCTTCCCTTAGATCATCACCTTCAAAGTCATCCTTTTCCTTTATGAGGTTTAATTTTCTTCCCCATTCCTTGAAGGCCCTCGTCATACCCACTTTAAAGCCTGTCTCGTGGGTTCCGGCTTCTGCAGTTGGAATATTGTTGACATAGGATGCTATTGTTTCAAGGGATGAATCTGTAAACTGAATACAGACTTCTCCTGAGAGCATCATATCTCCTATTTCCCTTTCTCCTTCAAAAAGAATGGGTTCTGCATGAAGAGGAGTTTTACTCTCATTGAGATAATCGATAAAGTCCAGTAGTCCCCTTTCACTGTGGAAAGTCTTTTCCACAGGAGTATCGCCTCTTAAATCCCTGAATATAAGATTTATTCCCTTATTCTGGAAAGAGAGTTCCTTTAATCTTTCTTCAATTGATTCAGACTTGAATTCATGGTTTCCGAAAACTGCCTTGTCGAGAAGAAAGGTCTGGGACGTACCTGTTCTATCGGTCTTTCCGATTGCCTTCAGTGGTTTTACAGGAGTTCCCGGCATTACTTTTCCGTACTTTTCATCAAATGCATTTTCAAATCTCATGTTGTAAATCTTACCGTTCTGATAGACAGTAACATCAAAGAATTCAGAAAGTGCATTTACAACAGATGCTCCTACACCGTGAAGTCCACCCGATGTACGGTAATTCTTATTGTTGAATTTGCCCCCTGTGTGGAGTTCAGTAAATACCATTTCCACACCACTTATTTTCTTTGTGGGGTGGATACCGGTGGGGATTCCCCTTCCGTTGTCTTCCACAGTTACCGTCCTGTCTTTATTAAGAGTTATTATTGCGGTATCTCCGTACCCGTTTGTTATTTCATCTATGGAGTTATCGAGTATCTCCCATATGCAGTGATGCATTCCCCTTGAGTTTGTGCTTCCGATGTACATACCGGGCCTTATTCGTACCGGCTCCAGTTTGTCGAGACTCGTCAAATCCTCAACGGAATATCTTGATTCTTCTGCCATATTACCTCCGCTGTCTTATAGTCTTTATTTCATTCCAAGAGATAATACTTAAAGATTTAAGAAATAATGCTTAAAATTAAATATTTTTCTGATATTGAATCAAATTCTTGAAATGATACAGTTATTTGCCTGCTCAGGATAACAACCAATAAAACCAGGTAATTATCCTCAGTATGCAATACAACCAATGCCCTTTAACCACGTATTTAATTTCACCCTAAAGACTATTCTTTAACCCTTTCCTGATACTGGGTAAAAATAGCATCCACATGCTTAATTAATACAATTCCAGTCATATTATTATTCATTGAATTCAGCCATGTTTTTCCGAATCATTGGGAATAAACTATGTGCCGTGCAGGTCTCATATCATTTTATACTTATAGATTATAGCATTTATGCAGCAAACGTAAAATCAGTTGCCATATTTTAGTACATATGTTTGATATTAGAGATAGTTTTACACGAAATCCATCTTTTTTCGCCGCATTTTTTATATTAATTTTTCCCTATGCTGAGATTTTTACTCTGATATCCCAAAAACAGCACTTTCATGCCGTGGTAAATTACAGTATTCACCTATTCTGAAAATTAAAATCCTTCCTGCGTGTCGGATTTGCAGGAAGGACAAATGGTTTTAAAATTCTTTCTCCGGTTTACCGGTAGTATACTGTACCTATTATTCAAGGCATCATATCCTTGAATGGAATAATTATCTTATTCCGTTTCTTTCAACGCCTTCAAGTCTTAACTTCCTGAATACTCCATTGTATATTATTGGTACGAACACAATCTTGGCTACTGTAATAGCAGCCTGTGTCCAGATTCTAGGCAAAAGTCTTGGAATAAATTTTGACATATCCCCATCACTATACATAATTACCAACCAAAGGGTATTCATTAGTGTTGATACTATTAGGGATGATAGGATAGCCCATATTACAACATTTCCAATTTTTGCTGATTTTTTTCCTTCCAGGAAGTAACCAGAAAGAACTCCATTTGTTAATGCTGAAAGAGTAAACCCAGGAAAAAAAGTACCTGCTGTTAATCCTAGTAATCCTGTTAATAAATCCGATACAACTGCAATTATTCCAGCTCTTACTGGTCCCAGATACATACCAGTCAGTATTACAGTTACAAATCCAAATGTAAGCTGCATTGTGGGTAGTTTAATTGGTGCTATAAATCTCTGGAATATTATATCGAGGGCTACAAAGAGCGCCATTACGACGAGTTCTTTGGTCTTATCCCTAGGTCTTTCATTTACAGTTGTGACTTTAGTGGTTTTGAGATTATTTGACTCACTCATTTTATATTTCTCCTGAAAATTTCCGAATTTTTCATTCATATGGTAATAGTTGATTCCGTGATTAAAACAGCTTCAATATCAGAAGGCCGCATGGATAATAAGTGGATATTGTTTGGGTATTGAATGAACTTAAATTAAAGAATAATATCCTTCTTTTTATCCTGAGGAAGATATGAGAAAAACTCAATCTTCTGACTTTCATCCATACCCTCAGTATTTATTACTGTACCTCTGCTGTTATTTAGAACAAGATAAATCTTTTCACCGTCCGATGTCCATGAACGTACATCCTCCCATTGCCAGGCAGTTTCTTCACCCCTGTCAATGTAGAATATCCCGTTATATCCTATTTCAGTCTCCCTCTCAGTATCGAGATTTTCGACTTTATAGGCACGGTCTATTATTTTTCTCATTTTCTGTCTGTAGGAAACCGGGAACCGTAGAACCAAAAGAATAAAAACCAGAATTCCTGCTGCTATTGGGATAACCAGGTTATCCATGGAAAAGCCTTTAAGCAGTATTATGTAGAGTGCCAGGGAAAAAGCCAGTGCCCTCAAAAAGTTCATCACCCACCTAAGAAAAAACATCAAAAGCGGATTGATTTTCTCCTCTTCAAAAAGTACCTTCTGCAGTTCCCTGAAGTCTTTTGTAGATAACTTGTTACTTATTTTCATAATACACCTCCGACAAGCTATTGTTTAGTTATTATCTAGAAAAGTGCGGTCTGCAACTACTATATTACCCCCGCAGAGGCAGTAATGTAAATAGACAGATAAAGGATTATGCCTTTAAAAGAAAGAAAAATGATAAATTTTGTCATATGGAAATATTGCTGTAAAATGAATGGGTATGTATAAACCATAAAATGAATTAAATAAAAAAGGGAGTTAAAATGAAACTTGAATTTTCAGGACTTATGTATCTAAATTTCAATAATCCAACACATAAGTTTATCAATGATGGTAAAATAGTAGACATCAGCAAAAAGGCTTTTTACGAAGGCAAACCGATGAATTCCATGCTGTGTGAAGCAACTCATGCGGCTTATGGAAATATTATTCAGCATTTCTATAAATTTAATATTAAGATATCCTATAAGGATAATCCTGCATATCTGAAATTATCCGCAAATTATCTTATCAGTTTCAGTACTGCATGGGCTGAAAAAATGTTGATGGGCGATCCAGGTCTTCGTAAAGAATATGAAGAGATGGAAAAAATAATCAGAAAAGAAATAGTTGTATTGGACGGAATAATAAATCCAATTATAAGGACATGGGGAATTGACGGACAATTTGATGCCCTGAAAATTCTCGGAGATAAGGCCCTTTAAGCAGGGTGCAGATTCGGGATTAAAAAGCTACGGAAAAATCATATTTTAAAATTCCTTCAATTATTTTGTTTTTAGATTCCAATATTTTGAATTCATGCTTCAAGGATTTTTACTTTGGAATTCAGAAAGTGCCGTTGAATTTAAGTATTACTAGTCTTATGAGTCTTTTCAGTTACATCCCGGAAAAAAGGACCCAGGAGTTATTTTCAACTCCCGAGTCCTTTTTATTGTTACGTTGTTTTGTTCTTGAACTCAACTCGTTTTTTTCTGTATTATCTGAAATATTATTATCGAGGTTTTATTGTCCGGATTATTGTCCGGATTATTTTCTGATTTTTCTTATTTCAGATTTTTATCATCAGTGCTGAAATTAGC
>JBDHVQ010000068.1:0-9717 GCA_039809845.1 Clostridiaceae bacterium
TCTTTCCTCCATTTTGTCTGTATCCGTTTCACAGGGAAATGGATGAAGTAAGATTATGAGACAATGTGTTTAACGAAGAAAGAAGTACCTCTGATTATACCGGTACTTCTTTCTTCTTTTTTATTCTGTTTAATCAGCGGTCAGCATACTGATACTGACTTTATGTAAGGTACGTTTATTCTTCTTCCCCGACAATAAGTACTTCAGTTTCAAGATCAACACCATATCTGTCTTTGATTGTCTTCTGCACGTGCTGTATGAGTTCAATGACATCGGATGCCTTTGCGTTGTCCCTGTTTATTATAAATCCTGAATGTTTTGATGATACCTGTGCACCGTTGTGGGAATAACCTTTAAGTCCTGCATCTTCAATAAGTTTACCTGCAAAATGTCCCTCTGGTCTTTTGAACGTTGATCCTGCAGAGGGCATTTCAAGGGGCTGCTTGTCTTCCCTCTTTTTTGTAAGGTCGTCCATTCTTTCTTTAATCTTAAGATGGTCCCCTTTCTTGAGTTTCATCTTGGCTTCCAGCACCAGATATCCCTTCTTTTTTACCGCTGAAGACCTGTAGCTTAAGTCGAGGTCGTCCTTTTCAAGGACGAGTATTTCTCCGTCTGTATCAAGGACAGTTACTTCTTCAAGTATGTGCTTCATCTCACCCAAATATGCACCTGCGTTCATGAATACGGCTCCGCCTAAAGATCCCGGTATGCCGCATGCAAATTCAAGTCCTGTAAGATCATTTTCAAGGGCTTTCATGGAAATATCCTTTAACTGCGCACCGCATGCAGCAGTTATTGTATCACCATCCACTGCAATGTCATCTATTTTTTCAAGTTTTACCACAAGACCTCTTATTCCTCCGTCCCTTACAAGGAGGTTGGAGCCGTTTCCTATGATAAAACAGGGTATGTTTTCATTCATGGCAAGTTTTACTGTCTGTCTGTATTCTTCCCGGGTGGACGGCATCACAAGTATGTCGGCAGGTCCACCCAGTCTGAAATTGGTATGGTTCTTCATCGGTTCATTAAGAAGTACCATTTCTTCATTTATTATTGTTTTTAATTTATCTGCAAAATCTCTGTAATTATCCATTCCCGCTCCACTGAAAAATATCCCGTGCTGTATCTGCACTGTTTTTCAACTTTATTTTTAACTTTTATATTTATGAGGTCAGGTCCCACTTTTTTGTCCCTGTCCTTTTTCTTTCCCCGAAACCCCTGTTTTTCCGCTTTTCTCTGTGTCCCAGGAATTAATTTATCCCTGTGTCATTCTATCAGTCCTTAAAGTTCTTTAAACTGATTTTATAAAATCTTAAAACACCTTAGCTATTATATCTCAAAAGTGAGTGATACCACAAATAATATTATATTCACAATAATTCTCTTTCTTTATGGTAACTGAACCACACAGAAGGGATTTCCATCGGGATCTTTAAGGACTGTAAAGTCCGCATCTTCCGGATAGTTCCATTCCATTTCTTCAGCTCCGATGGATTTAAGTCTTGCCACTTCCTTTTCCATATCATCTGAAAAAAGGTCCATATGGTGTCTTCTGGCTTTGGGACATGTTATGAGGTCTATGGAAAGCTGGATACCTTCCTTTCCTTCTTCCGGGATAAGAATTGCCCAGTCTTCTGACATTGGATACTTCAGGCTGTAGCCCAACACCTCTGTCCAGAACCTTACAGCTCTTCCGACATCTTTTACTCCCCAGACCACTGATCCTATTTCAATCATTTCCATAATCTCCATGTCTCATTTATTTATAAACCAGGACCTGTTCTTCTGTGGTTATCTCCAATAAAACCTTCCGGTTATTCATCCGTATTTTCAAGGTTTTTAAAATACTCAGTGACTGAAGCTGCACTTTTTTTATCCATACCCGGAACTTTAAGAAGTTCCTCTTCCGTCGCCTTTCCTATTTCTTCTATGGATCCGAAGGTCATCAGAAGGTTCTTCCTCCTCTTTGGGCCTATTCCTTTTATCTGGTCTAGTCTTGAATTTATCTGTGTCCTGTTTCTCAAAGACCTGTGGTAGCTTATTGCAAATCTGTGGACTTCATCCTGGATCCTCGTTACGAAATTAAGGATGTTTCTTCTTCCCTGGAGTGATATTTCCCTGTTGTCCATAATGATACCGCGGGTCCTGTGTCTGTCGTCCTTTACCATGCCTGCTACCGGAATATCAAGACCAAGTTCTCCAAGTACTTCCTTTGCTGCTGAAACCTGTCCCTTGCCTCCGTCCATCAGAATAAGGTCAGGGAAAAATGAAAATCTTCCGAGAGTATAGTCCATTTCCTTTGATTTTATTCTTTCAAGTTCATCAAGACCTCTTTTAAATCTCCTCGTGAGTATTTCCTTTAATGAGTCGTAGTCGTTTGCTCCTTTTACAGTCTTTATCCGGAACCTTCTGTAGTCTGAATTTCTCGGTTTTCCTTCTTCAAAGACTATCATGGAGCCGACTGAATCGACACCGGCTATGTTGGATATGTCAAAGGACTCAATTCTCATGGGCAGCTGATCAAGGTCGAGTATTTCCCCGAGTTCAGATATGAGACTCAGTCCTTCTTCCTTTTCCTTAAGCATTTTTCCCTTGAACTGGGATAATGATACTTCCGCATTTTTTATAACGAGGTCTAAAAGTCTTCTTTTTTCACCGATCCTTGGGATTTCAACCTTTACAGGAGATCCTTTTTTAAGTGTCAGGAATTCATTTAAAAGAGCGGGGTCGCCGGTTTCTTCAGTACATATGGTCTTTGGTATATATGCTGTCTTTCCGTAGAAGCTCTCGAGAAATTCTGTGAGGAGATATCCCTTATCCTGGTCCAGGGTGTCTTTTAAAATAAAGTGTTCCCTTCCCTGAATTTTTCCGCCTCTTAAGAAGAATACCTGTACACAGGTATCCTGCCCGTCGCTGTAAAGTCCCACATAATCTTCATCTGATTCCTTCTGTGCAAAGTATATTTTCTGCTTTTTCTGAACTTTTTCTATTGCCCTCAATCTGTCTCTTAAAGATGCAGCCTTTTCAAACTCCATGTTTTCGGCGGCTTCTTCCATTTCCTTTTTAAGACTTCTGTTAAGGGATATCTCGTGTCCTGAAAGGATCCTTATGATGTCGTTAATCATGGCACCGTAGTCGTCCTTTGAAATATACCCGGCACAGGGTGCCGAACAGAGTCCCATATGGTAGTTGAGGCAGGGTTTCTGGGGCGGCCCCCCTTCCACTATGATTCTTCTGCAGGTCCTTATTGGATATATTTTCTTTATGGATTCAAGGGTATCGTAGACTGAACCCACATCCGTATAGGGTCCGAAGTACCTCGAGCCGTCCTTTGGTGTTGCCCTTGTCATGAAAACCCTGGGAAAATCTTCCCCCAGGGTAATCTTGATAAAAGGAAACCTCTTGTCGTCCTTTAAGTTTATGTTGTATTTAGGCATATTCTCCTTTATGAGGCTCTGCTCAAGGAGAAGTGATTCAATTTCCGAATCCGTGACAATATATTCAAATTCAGCGACGTTTGACACCATCATTCTGGTCTTGGTATCGAGGCCGCTCTTTCTGAAGTACTGCCTCACCCGGTTTTTAAGAATCTTTGCCTTGCCTATATATATTATTTCCCCGCTGCTGTTTTTCATTATGTATACACCCGGGGTTTTGGGGAGCATACTCAGCTGATAATCAAAATCAAACATTTTTCACCTAATTTCCGGAAAGGTATCTTTCCATTACTTCGAGTGCTATGGGTAAGGAAGCAGCTCCACCGAAGTTATCGACACTGTCGTCCCTGTCTTCAAGGACGACGGCAACTGCAATTTTGGGATCATCTGCAGGAGCAAATCCTATAAACCAGGAATTCAACCTGAATCCATCTTCAGAGGAAACTTCGGCTGTTCCTGTCTTTCCGGCGCCGTCAATTCTCTGTAGGTTTCCGTAGGAACCCACTGCAGATTCCACATTGAATACCATGTATTCCCTGACCTTTTCTGCTATTTCAGGATCCAGTGTTGAGAATAACACTGCAGGTTCCATTTCCGATACTATGGTACCGCGGCTGTCCGCAGTTTCCTTTACAATCTGGGGAAGCATGACCTTCCCGCCGTTTGCGGTACCTGCTGCAACCATTGCCATCTGAAGCGGAGTTGCCGTAACTTCGCCCTGTCCTATACCCGACTGGGCAATGAGTCCTTCCTGTGATGCCTTATTTTCAGGAAACATGGATATTTCCGGTGTTATTCCCTTCGAAATCCATTTTTTATTGAAGCCGAAGTCCTCGGCAGTTTCCTTTAATCTCGAACTTCCCATTTCCACGGCAAGCTTTCCGAATACGACGTTGCTCGAATATGCAAAAGCTTCTTTAAGGGAAATATTCCCCATGGCATTTCCGTTGAAATTGGGAAGCTTTGATCCGTCCTGAAATTCTATAAATCCTCCGTCTGAATATACTTCATCTTCTGCATCCCTGATGTTTTTAAGGGCAGCCGCAAGTGTAACCGCCTTGAACGTGGATCCCGGAGGATATGTACTCTGTACCGCACGGTTTACAAGAACCCCCGATTTTGCGTAATCCGCATCGTTATATACCCTTGACATGACATCTGAAAGATCGTTGGGATCAAACCCGGGACTTGAAACCATGGCAAGTATTTCTCCGGTTTTTGGATCAAGTGCCACGACCGAACCTTTCTGCCCGCTGAGAAGTCCGTAGGCAAGGAGCTGAAGGTCTGAATCGAGGGTAGTGACAACGGAATTACCCATGTTCTTGACCCCTGCCTTTCTCTGTCCTGTAAAGAGATTATAGATGTATTCGTAGTTTAAAAGACTCCTTAATGTCCCTTCAGATGAAAGATCAGTGTCAAGGGATGATTCCAATCCTGTGACATCGTAGACATCCGATACAAACCCTAAAAGAGGTCCGAATGCTTCCCCGCCGTGATAAATTCTTTCCTGGGAACCGTCATCTGTCAGACGGCTTTCCGATATTATCCTGCCGTCCCTGTCGAGAATACTTCCCCTTAAAACCCTGTTTCTTACAAGTGCCATTCTCCTGTTGCCTGAATCCGTCCGAAGATCATAAGCCATGGCAGCCTGAAAATAGATGAGGTAGGAGAATATTGAAATAAATAAAAGTGCAACTGCCCACCCGATTCTCCTGACACTCCTGTTGAGCCTCTTTTTGGAGTCGGCATAGTTTTCCGTAAAATCTTCTTCGAGGGTCTTTTTCCCTTCTTCACGGTAGTTTATCCGCGACTTAATGCCCATGAGCATACCTGAAAGAATTTTACCGGGTCCGTTTTTTTCTTCTCCTTCACCATATCCGTCATCCGGATATTCTTCACCTGGATGTTCATCAGCGGGATAATCATCACTTGAATAATGATCATAAGAATATTCATCATCATAATTCTGATTACTATCTTCACTGTCATCATTTCTACTGTTATTTCTGTATTCATAACCGTCATCGTCATCGGATAAATCCCTGTAAATTCTGTCATCTGAACCTGAAAAGCTGCGTGATGAATTCTGTGTTTTATCTTCTTCACGGCTTCTTTTAAGGAGCTTTTCTATACCGGCTTCCTTTTCGTTTCTTTTTGTTTTCCTGTTACTGCTGCTGTTTTTATCAGGCATCGCGCACCTCCTCTTCTGAGGTCTTCTGAATAATGCCCAGGGCAAAGAAAATGGTGAGCATGGATGTTCCCCCGTAACTTACAAGTGGCATGGTAATACCCGTAAGAGGAATCATATTGAGTACACCTCCGACAATTACTATGACCTGCATGGCAATCATCACTGAAAAACCCACGGAAAGAAGTGATGAAAATACACTCCTTACATTGACTGCAACTCTTATGCATCTTAAAAAAAGAAGAAAGTATATACTAATAATTCCAAAACTGAATATCATACCGAGTTCTTCCACCATGAGGGTGAATATATAATCCGACTCCACGACTGGAACGAGATTGGGTGAACCCTGGTAGAGTCCGAGGCCGAGAAGCCCGCCGGAAGCCAGGGCATAAAGACCCTGTATTATCTGGTGACCTGCCCCGTACCTGTCTTTGAAAGGATCCCTCCATACAGAGACCCTCAGTTTAATATGGTCAAATATGGAGTAGGATGCTGCAGCTCCCAAAGCACCAAGTCCCACTGCTGAAAGTACATACCCGGTCTTTCCTGTTGCGGCATATAGCATGGCGAGGGAAATACACCCGAATATGAGGGCAGACCCAAGGTCCTTCTGCAGTACCATGAACCCGAGGGACATGAGTACAACAAGGAGAGGCTCCATGAGTGATCTTACATCCTTATACTTTCTTAAAGCAGATGCAAGATAAAGTACAAATACAATCTTTGCAAACTCGGAAGGCTGAAACTGCATGCCTCCCACTCTTACCCAGTTCCTCGACCCGTTTATCTCGGTACCTATAAAAGTAGCCATACTCATGAAGATGACTGTAAAAACGAGGTAGAGGTATCTTAATCCTGCAAATCTTTTAAGGTCCGGCAGAACTATCACTATACCGCAGTAAAGTGAAATTCCGAGGATAAACCAGATTATCTGCTTCAGTGCAAGTGAGGGGTATAATCTGTAAATCAGTGCAACCCCCACCACAGGGAGAATACTCGCAAAGGAGACGATATACCTGTCACCCTTATTGAAGAATCTCCTTACTATAAAATGTGCGTACCAGATAAGCACACACATGACGGCTCCTATTATAACAGCTCCGGGATCAAGGGGTCTTGCCGCAAGGGCAATGTTAAGGAAGAGCCCGATTGTGAGAAGATATATGGGGAACTGCAGTCCCCTGTCTTTCTTTTTTTTCATCTTTTTTACTGCTCCTGTCTTACTGCTTTAAAAAACGCAGAACCAACTTCAATTTCATCACCCAGCTTAAGATAAGTCTTCTGTTTGATTTCCTGTCCGTTAAGAAGTGTACCGTTTGTGGATTTAAGGTCCTCAATGACGTACCTTCCGTTCCTTAAAAAAAATCTCACATGGTAGAAGGAACTGAAAGGGTCATCGAGTATAATGTCGTTGTCTTCCTTTCTGCCCATGGTAAGTCCGCCTTCAAGGGAAATGAGCTGTCCTTTTGAAAATCCGGTGTTTTCTCCGGCCCCCAGGATTTCGAGGTACCACCGGGAAATACCTTCCGGTGCGGACTTTGATTCCGCCCTCTTCCTCTCTTCATTCATTTCCTTAAGAACCCGGAATATGAATGAGAAAAGTACTGATATAAAAAATATGCTGAAAACAAATGATGTTATTCTGGATAAATCAGGCATACATAACTGCTCCTTTAAAACTCTTCCAATCAATTATACCATTATAGGAAAAATTGCTTAAATCATGATTAACTGTTAAGTTTACATATCCAGTCAATATCCGTTTATAATCCACAGAAAATCATATATCCTGAATGTTAAAAACTGCACCGGCAATAATTTGCCGGTGCAGTATATGAAATATATATATAATTGTTCTAAGACCCGATCCAATATCTCCTTGTCAGGTGCTCTTTTCTTACTCCCCCGTCAATGTTTATTGTCCATATTTTATCCTTTAAGATTCCACCGTTCTTTTCAATTACCGAAGCCGAAGCAGTATTATCATCATTGCAGGTAATGAGGACATGATTTATACCGAGTTTTTCCTTAAGATATTTTAATGATTCACGAAGAAGAAATGTACCGAAACCTTTATTCCAGTATCCGTATCTTATCCCGTATCCTGCATGTCCGCCTCTTTTTTCAAGGTTTTCATTAAGAAAGTGTCTTATACTGACCTCTCCTATGAATTCATCACCATCAGTGAGCCACAGATAAGTTGAAGGTACCCTTCCTTCAGGAAGATTATTTCCATTCCGGCAATTTTCAAAATACCGGAAGAGTTCATCCTCATCCTTATTCATGAAATGATAGGTTGTGATTCCTTCTCTTTCGTATTCTTCCCCCGCCCTTATATAACTTCCGTAGTATTTTCTTTCGGGCAGTCCCAGCTTCATATCCTCACCCACATCCTTTTCCTTTTCTCTTTCCAAATTTAATGTCGTATCAATATCTTAATACGGAATAATAAGTATTATTTCAGCATATCTTCGAGAATCTCCACAGAAGTCAGAACAGCCTTGGGACAAACCCTGGGTATTGCCTCTTCATAGGCTATGGCGAGGTTCTCATCAGTACTTATATCTATTCCCAGAAGGTCCCGGCAGATTGAGGAGCCGTTCATCTCACTGAATTTTCTTTTGAATTCTTGGGTTTTATCTTTTAGAATACTCCTTGTTCCCTTTGTACCGTCGCCGAAGGCAAGCCCTAAGACCATATATGCCCCTGATAAAGTCCCGCAGGTATCACCTGAAAACATACCGCTTTCAAAGGGCTGTGAAATCCTGACAGCTGTTTCTTTATCAGTTCCCAGCCTGTCAGAGAAATAAAGGAGGACAGTCTGGGAACAGTTATATCCCTTACTCATGAGTTCCATTACATATTCATTATTCAACGAGGGCACCTCCGCAGCTAGATCCTGCCCCTGCAGTACATCCGAAGCAGTAATCCCTGAATATTATTTTCCGTTCAGTATCCTCCTTTAATAGAAGTCCGTCAAGATTTTCATATGATGGACATGTAAGTCCTTCCATCTGGTTGAAGTCACAGTCGTATACCTTTCCGTCGTATCCAACTGAAACCTGGTACCTGCACATGAGTCCACCCACCGTATCTTCATTGAAATTATCCCTTAAAAGATTCATGTAGCTTTCTTCCCCGCCATCTGATTTCAGCTGATCTTTAAAACAACCGACAGGAAGATTTGTTATGGTTATAAGGTCAGTGAATTCAGCTCCCTTTTCCCCAAGTTCCCTTCTGTAGTCTTCTTCAAGCTCCTTCTGGTCTCCAGGTAGAAATGCACCGAGAGGATTATATACTAAGGTCAGTGGAAGTTCCTTACCGTATCCGTAACCATTCAGAACTTTTATTGAATCAATGATCTTATCAAAGGTACCGGCTCCTCTCATGGCGTCGGTATTTTCAGCAGTGTAACAGGGGAGGGATGCGACAACTGTCACTCCTTTTTCCTTCAGAAGTTCAATAAATGACCTTCTTCCTGCAAGTCCCACGAGGTTGCTCCTTAAAATCACATTGTCCGATACTTCAGATGCCTTTTTTATAAAATATTCAATATCCGGATGAAGTGTTGGTTCCCCGCCTGTAATGTCTATTGTGTCAAACCCCAACTTTTTATATACCTCAATAGCCTTATCAAATGTTTCCCTGTCCATCATTTCATTTCTTTCAGGGCCTGACATGACGTGGCAGTGTGTGCATTTTAAATTGCATCTTTTTATTATATTGAGCTGCAGTATATGTATATCCCCCGTATTGTCATCGCTCACGTATTCCCTGAAATCTTTTTTCACCGTATTTTCTTTTTCTCCCAGTTTTTCCATATTCCCCTCCGGTCCCCATAAATAGTAATTTTCACCTGTAATACTCTTATTTTTCAATTATAACAAATGGTTTCTTTTCTTAGAGATAATGATTCAAGATAAAACAGCAGGGAATCATTATTCTTTAAGACAGCTTTTAAGGCTCTCCCCGGTGACAACGCGAGGCTTTCCTATGTTTCTGACATGGTTTTTAGTGGTGATTCTTAAAGAACTATTGATGAATGTGATGAATGCACTCACTTATTGAATTATCCAGTCTGTTTATTAA
>JBDHVQ010000069.1:0-9673 GCA_039809845.1 Clostridiaceae bacterium
TGGTGTCAGGATATTACTGATGCTGTTTTTCGTTCAGTTACAGCTTTTTTATTTTTACTGGGCTTTGTACTTGAACACTTCGTAGGCCTGTTTTTCAGTGTAGATACCCCTTCTTATTATTTCCTGGAAAGTCTGTGAATCTATGGCAACAGTCCTTCCCTTGTTCATGAGGTTGTCTATTGTTTTAACAACTTCCACAGGCTGCTGGTTTATTGCAAAATGTGTCTTTTTATTTCCGAGGGTTATCCTGTATAAAATGTCATTTCCTATCAGTGCCACTTCCTGCTGCGATGCATTGTTGTAATCCTTAAGGTCATTGGTGTTGAAAATCGAGGAAAATCTCACATCGGTATTTCTGAATTCAGAAAAATTGAATAGGTTGGTTATTCCAAGGGGCAGGAACAGTGCCATAATAACTGACAGCCTTCTTAATATCACGGTCCTTCTGCTCACCACTTTTTTAGCCCTTAAAGGTGTTTCCCTGCGGCTTCCGAGGAATGAATAAATAAGGAGGATTATCCCTGCTATTCCTATTACAATATCGACTATTCCCATCCTCGGACCCCAGAAACCGGTCTGGGGAATGAATACCAGGGTATTGCCCTTTGTCATGAAGACTGCCTTCTGTATCATGGGTATTGTCCAGAATAAAATTCCGGTTATAACTGCTCCTATTATAAGTCCGGTGATTCTCCTTTTTACCCTTACATCCCTTTTTTCCCTGTCAGTGAGATCCTTGTAGCTTTTATGGACTTTGGGATGTTCTATGTATTCAGCGTCACTTATAATAACACCGTCTTCATCCATTCCTTCATCTTCTGATGGTGTATGACCGATGGCTTTTCTTTCATATTCATCACCGGAGTAATTTCCTCTGTATGTTTTCTTTTCAATTACTCCCGGAGGGATATCCTTAGTCATTTCTTCAGCAAGTTCCCTGTCCCTTTCTTCATCGAAAACCTCCCTGTTTCTCCCTCTGTTTCTTCTTATGAGGTGGGATAAGAGGCTGTCGTCTTCTTCATTTTCTTCAGGTAATTCGTTTGGATCTTTTCTGATAATCTCTTCTGCTTCTTCCGGGGCAGGATTATTATCCTGTCCTTTATAATTCCCGCCTTCATTATCAGTATTTTTATAACCGGCTGAAGATGGATAATCTTCTTCCCCCAGAACTACCTTTCTTTTCCTGTCATCATTATTACTGCCAAGATTTTTTTCATCCATAATAAATTTCTCCTTTCCGGTATGCCTCTTCCCGGGAAAAATAAAATAAAAGGAAGGGACAATGTAATGTCAGCTTACACCGGACTTTATAATTCATTATTACACATTTTACATCAGTTTGTGAAAAACAATATTTAAATTACTTTAAATCTTTGGGTAAGGTCCCTCTTTTACCCTGTCTTACCCGTATAATTGGGCTGAGGTGATTTATTTTGTATGCAGGAGATAAAGTAATATTAAGAGCCCTGGAAAAGAAAGACATTCCTTATATATTTGATTATATCAATGATTACAGTACATATTCTTCATTCACGGATTCCCCCGTCACTCCAAAAAGTACAGAATCCGTTGAAAAATGGATGGAATACGACAATCCTTCAATCATTACTTTTGCTGTTGATGATAAAAATGAAGGCAGGTTTATAGGAACATGTCAGCTCCGTGACATCGACAGACTTAGCGGCAGGTGCTGGCTTTCCATTATTATCGGGGACAAGAATTCAAGGGGTAAGGGCTACGGGCGTGATATCATGAAGGTCCTTTTAAATTACGCATTCATGGAACTCAATATGTATAAAATTTCATTAAGAGTTTACAGCGATAATCCTTCAGCCTATTCCCTCTATGAAAAGACAGGATTTACCAGGGAAGGTATATTAAAAAAGGAAATATACCGCAAGGGAAAGTACATGGATCAGATCCAGTACAGCATATTAAAGGATATGTGGATGGAGAAGACTTCTTCCGCTGAAGGATCAGCGGTTGAAAATCCCCCTGCAGAGGAAGGGATTTCCGGCAGCAGCACACCGCCATTAATGAATAATTCTGAATCAGAGGCTGTACCCCATGACAGGAAAGGTGCAGATCCATTTCCATATGAAGCAAAAGTTCCTTCCGTTTCGGTCCTTCCTGTAACTTCAGGTGATATTGTCAATCTCACTGAAATTTATGAAGAAACTGAAGTTTATTCCTTCGCTGAAATGAATACCGGATTCCCGTCAGATCCTTCGGCTTTTTTCAGTACTGAGACCAGAAGGGGCTTCAAAAAGATGTTCTTTAAGATAAAAGATGAAAAGAAAAATGATTTAATGGGCTTTATTGCCGCAGATATAATCCTTAAGGACAGAAAAGCCAATCTCAAGGTCTTTTTAAGAAACAGAAATTCCCCGGATTTCATATCAGTATCAAATGCCCTGTTAATAAAAACCGGGAAACTCTTTTTTTCATATCTCAGGATCACAAAGATATCAGTATCTGTAAATGAGGACGATGTTCTCTGCAAATCCCTTGAGTTATCGGGATTCTTACCTGAAGCAAGGGAGAAAAACCATATTTTCAGAGATGGAATGTTCAGGGACACAAAAATTTATTCCCTTACTGATGAAGTAAACAGGAAATAAAACCTTAAGACATAAACAGGTACCGTGAAAAAACTTCGATAATAAAAGGAAACACAGATCATATTATACACCGTTCATGGGGGCTTTAAGGTTTTCCGCGATGAAGACTGAATATTATTCAGGAGGAAGATTAAATGGTCTTCCTCTTTTTGAATTACAATTAATATATCCTTAATTGACTGAGGGTCAGTCAGTGATATAATTTTATTGACCGATGGTCAGTACCTGAATGATTATGCGACAGGATGTGAAAAAATGAGTTTTATAGAATTAAAGGACGTAAAGAAAATATACAAGATGGGAGAAGTTTCCATAACAGCCGTGGATGGGGTCTCCTTTGAAATTGAAAAAGGCGAATTCTGCGTTGTTGTCGGTTCTTCCGGTGCAGGTAAATCCACTGTCCTCAATATTCTGGGGGGAATGGATACAGCAACTTCAGGAAATGTGAAAGTAGACGGAAATGACATTTCAGGCTATAACAGAAAACAGCTTACAGACTACAGAAGGTATGACATTGGGTTTGTATTCCAGTTTTATAACCTCATACAGAACCTTACAACAGTTGAAAACGTGGAACTTGCAACGGAAATCACAAAGGACCCGATGGAACCCTCCGTGGCCCTTGAACTTGTGGGCCTCGGCGACAGGCTTAAGAATTTCCCTTCCCAGCTTTCAGGCGGTGAACAGCAGAGAACTTCCATAGCGAGGGCACTTGCCAAAAACCCGAAGCTCCTTCTTTGTGATGAACCTACCGGTGCGCTGGACTACAACACCGGAAAATCCATTCTTAAACTGTTGCAGGAAACTTCCCGTGAAAGCGGAATGACTGTGGTAATTATTACCCACAACGGTGCACTTGTAAATATTGCCGACCGGGTAATAAAAATGAAAAACGGAAAGGTCACAGAGAGCTATATCAATGAGAATCCTCAGAACGTGGCGGACCTGGAGTGGTAGCATGAAAAAGACACTTTTAAGGGACTTTATAAGGTCCCTCGGCAACAATCCCGCGAGGTTTTTTTCCATACTCTTTATAATTGCCCTCGGGGTGGGTTTTTTTGCAGGTATCAATGCTGCAAGGCCCGACATGGAAAAAAGTGCAGCAAAATACTATAAGGACACAAACCTCATGGATGTAAGGTCTATGAATCCCCTGGGGTTTTCTGAAGATGAAATAAAAGCAGTAAAAGACGTTCCCGGAGTATCGCAGGTCATGGAATCCTACAGAAAGGATCTCTTTGCCGAAGTTCTCGGAAACAAGTCCGTGATGAGGCTTTTTTCCATGGACCTTGAAAACTATGGGAAAGATGCCATGAATAAAATGACGGTAACGGAAGGAAGGTTACCTGAAAAAGAGGACGAACTGGTCCTTAATACGGGGAAATTCCAGAAGTTTCAGGTAAAAATAGGAGATAAGATAACCCTTTCCCTGCCCGAAGGCGAAAAGTCAGAGGATTTTTTGAAAAGAACCGAATTCAAGGTTGTGGGATTTATAGAATCCCCCCTTTACGTGTCCTTCAACAGGGACCGTACCAATGTGGGAAGCGGTGTGATAGAAGTATTCGGCTATATCCCAGGGGAGAACTTTACCCAGAAGGAACCGACGGAGCTTTTTATTAAGACCGTGAATTCGGAGAATATGGATCCATCCGGAGAGGAATATAAAAAGTCAGTCACAGCAGTCAAGGAAAAACTCGATTCAATGAGCCGTGTCTATATGGCAGATCAGACAGAGGATTTAAGAAAAGATCTCATGGAAGGCAAAAAAGAACTCGATGATAAAAAGAAGGAAGCAGATGAAGGGCTGGGTCTTGGATTCATAAAACTCATGGATTCAGAAAAAACCCTCCTTATAAACGGGGAGAAATTAAATGACAGTGTATACCGCGGAGGGGTAAAAATAGCCGATGCAAGGGAGGAAATAGCATCGAAAAAAGAGGAACTTATCTCCGGGCGGGAAGAATATGAAAATGGTTTAAGTGAGTGGAATGAAGGAAACAGGAAGTACCTCGACGGAAAATCCCAGCTGGATCAGGGTAAGGCACAGCTTGATTCTGCAAAATCCCAGCTCACTTCTGCCTACAATCAGCTCATCAGCGCAAAGGGACAGCTCGATACTTTTGCAGATGCTGTAAATCAGCTCATCACAATAAGAAACAATCTATCAAACCCTTTGAGTTATGAAGATATACAGAACATTGCTGCAGCTGTAAATCAGTATGCACCGGAGACAGCACAGTACATATCACAGTGGATTACTCCTGACAATCCCGATGCTGCAGGAAGTGCAGCCCTTGCCATAGATTCAGGCATCGAATATGTAAGATCCCTCTACAATTCACAGCTTGATACATATAATTCCGGTCTTTCCCAGTACGAGTCGGGACTTTCAGAATATGAATCAGGCCTTTCCCAGTACAACAGTTCAAAGGCTGAACTCGATGCGGCCAAGACAGAAGTCGATTCAGGTAAAAAGGAACTCGATGATGCTGCATCAAAACTCCGTGAAGGAGAAAATGAAATAAGAAAAGCTGAAAATCTCCTCGATAAAAACGAAAAGGATCTTCTTAAAGCAAAGGAAGACGGGGATAAAAAAATCGCATCCGGATGGGAAGCCTGGGAAGAAGGATATAAAACATACGAAGAGGAAAAGGAAGATGCAGAAAAGAAAATCGCAGATGCGGACGACGAAATATTAAAGGCCGAAAGGGACATAAAGGAAATACCCGAAAAATGGTTTACCTACGACAGGGACGGAAATCCCGATTACACTTCCTACTTTGACAATGCAGTCAAGATCGGAAATGTTGCAAAGGTATTCCCCCTCTTCTTCTTCCTTGTGGCAGCCCTTGTATCACTTACAACCATCACGAGGATGGTCGATGAAGAAAGGCAGGCTGCGGGAACTCTCCGGGCTTTGGGTTACGGTACTTCATCGGTTTCAGCAAAATATATAGGTTATGCACTCCTCGCATCGGTTCTGGGCTCTGCCCTGGGACTTACTGCAGGATTCAACATTTTCCCGAGGGTAATAATGAATGCATATAACCTCATGTATTCAATACCAGCTTCAGTAATAGAATTCAATCTCCTCTTTGCACTTATTTCAACGGCTTTTGCAGTATTATCATCCCTCGGAGCTGCAATGATGGCAATATCAGGCTCATCTAAGGAAACTCCCGCTGCTCTTATGCAGCCAAAGGCACCTCCTGCAGGAAAGAGGATATTCCTCGAAAAGATAGGATTTATCTGGAAGAGATTGAAGTTCTCACAGAAGGTCACCATGCGTAACCTCTTCCTCTATAAGAAGAGGCTCCTCATGACGATTCTTGGTATAGCAGGATGCACAGCCCTCATTCTTACCGGCTTCGGTATAAGGGATTCCGTAGGATCCATGGTTGCAAACCAGTTCAGACAGCTTTTCATATACGATGAAATGATTGTTGCGGACACTGACAAGGATCCTTCAGAGAGGAACATATCTTCCATAGTTTCTGCCATTCCGGAGATTACTGCCTGGGGGGAAAATATAACCCAGAGCATCAATGTGAGAAGAGAAGGTTCAGACAGGACATATGACACTGAGCTTGTCGTACCGGAAAACCCTGAAGAACTCAGTAATTTTATAGTCCTGCGGGACAGAAAGACAAAAACCCCAATTCCCCTTGAAGAAGGAGGAGCAGTTATAACTGAAAAACTCGCAGAGACCCTTGGGGTAAAACCTGGTGATTCAGTAAAATATACCGATGTGGACAACAATGAATTCAGCGTCAAAGTCACAGGGATTGCCGAAAACTACCTCAACAACTATCTCTACATGACACCGGATACATATGAAAAGACCCACCTTCTAAAACCTGAGTACAATTCAGCATGGCTTACCATGACACCTGAAGGTGTAAAAAATGAGGAAAACATAAACACTGAAATAATGAAAAACAGGGGAATACTCACTGTAGTTTCAGCGGCGGAACTGTCACAACAGTTTGAAAACCAGATTTCAAGCCTTCAGACCGTCGTCTACGTACTGATTCTCTCAGCAGGACTTTTAGCTTTCATAGTTCTCTATAACTTAAGCAACGTCAACATCACTGAAAGAAAGAGGGAACTTGCGACAATAAAAGTACTGGGATTTCGGGATAATGAAGTCTCTGCCTACATCTACAGGGAAAACATTATACTTACCTTCATGGGATCGGCTGCAGGACTTATCCTCGGTGTGTTCCTCCACAGGTTCATAATGAAGACACTTGAAATCGACAACCTCATGTTCGGAAAAGACATCCTCATTCCATCCTATTTCTATTCAGTGGCCATCACATTCCTCTTCTCCGCCGTCGTTAATGTAATCATGCATCTTGCTCTTAAAAAGATAGACATGGTCGAGTCATTAAAATCCGTTGAATAGGAGGTTAATATGCGTATAACAAAGGATGCACAGGAAAGAAAAAAGGAAATACTCAATGCAGCATCGGAACTGTTCCTCCAGAACGGCTTTAAAAACACATCGGTGGATATGATTGTAAAAAAAGTGAATGTGGCAAAGGGGCTCTTCTACTATTACTTCGAAAGCAAGGAAAGTGTCCTTAAAAACCTCGAAGATTCCTTCATGGAACAGTTTGAGGAAGGGCTTTATAAAAAGATGGAGGAAGAAAAGGGAACATTCAGGGACAAGCTCTCGGGCTTTATCGGATACTATTTAAGATTCATAGAAGAGAATTTTACCCTCATAACCATTTCCTCCCAGGCTTCGACCGGTAAATATCCTGACCTTGTGACAAGGCTCAAGGAATCTGCAAAAAAATCAGCATTCAGGTTCACAAAGAACTTT
Source organism: Clostridiaceae bacterium (assembly GCA_039809845.1). Taxonomy (GTDB): domain Bacteria; phylum Bacillota; class Clostridia; order Clostridiales; family Clostridiaceae; genus JG1575. The sequence continues at coordinate 7,453 of JBDHVQ010000069.1, forward strand.
ACAGATTCAGGAGCCCCGAAGCTATCCTATCCTTCAGAGACTTTCACGGTGCTGGTTTCCGGTTTTTCTGATCTTTACCTCTCAGGGGTAAGGGATGAAAAAATATATCTTACAATTCTTTCGGATATATTCGGTTTATAATTCAGAAACGGATTCTTAATACACGTTAAACATATCTTCAATATGATTAAAACGTGAAGAAATTTATCTTTAAACCTGACGGAGGGTTAAACTATGATTACCACTGAAATGATCGACAGAGTAATGGAGAAAACCGGAAAAGACTATTTCACCATCAAGAAGGAACTTGAGAATACCGGCGGCAATGTGGATGAAGCTATAAAAAATCTCGGCGGAACTACCGATGCGGGAAAAGATACTGCAAAGGGAAAATTCACATTCAACGGTAAGGAAATCGATCTTTCTGCAAAGGAAATAATGGATACTATTAAGGAAATCTGGGAAAAAGGAAATGCGAGCTACCTTCTCATTGAAAAGAACGGGAAGGAAGTATTCAGGCTTAACCTCGTACTCTCAGGTGTGGCCTTGATGCTTGCCCTTCAGCCTGTTCTCATCGGACTTGGAATTGCAGTGGTTGCAAACTACGATATAACAATAGTCATGAAGGACGGGGAAGAAATCAACATCAACCAGAAGGCCCTTGAAAGAAAGTTCCGCGAAGAAGAAAACAAGGACAAATAATAATCCTTAAATCAGATAATACTCATATGTAAATAAAGATGGGGCAGCCTTAAAAACCGGTTCTTTCATGGAGTTGTGGTTTTTAAGGCTGCTTTTTGCTGATATCTAATACTGATCCTTGATTTTCATTGGGATTGTGATGTTTTCCTTCCATGCAGTTTCGAGAGACTTTACTATTCCGGAGCCTTTTTTTGAAACGATGACAAGATAAGAAGAGGAACAGTTTTCCGTTTCCTTAAAATCGGTTTTAAGTCCGACGACATCCACAGTATTCCAGCCGGTTTCCGAGATATCCGCACATCCTTTTATCCTGTATGTTTCCTTCTTGATGTCACTTAAGAAATTTATAAGATCATTCATGGGTATTTTTCTTTCAAATTCAATTCTCACACTGTAAGGCAACTGACTGCTTCCTGATTCAGCGGATTCCTGAGGTTCGTGTGAATTAACCGTAAGGTCCGTATTCAGAAAATCAAGATCTGTTTCTCCGCATCTTGCATAGGTTATTAAACATACCGGATTGATTTTTCTTATTTCGCCTGTTACCTCATCAAGTGTCTCTTGTGATACGAGGTCTGTCTTGGTCACCACTGCAAGATTACATTGTTTTACCTGATTTACAACTGTCTCAAGTTCTTCTTTTTCATCCATGAAATTAAGTGCATCGACAAGGCATATTATTCCCATGTAATCCAGTTCTTTCCCTGAAACAATTCTTGAAGCATTTACAGTTTCCTTTAAATCACGGGGGTCTGTAAGTCCTGAACTTTCAGTGAAAAGATAGTCGAAACCTTTTGATGCCATCTCCCCCAGCGCCTTTGTAAAACTTAAGTCAGAAAGGTAAGAAGATATTGATCCGTTTATAATTTCAGCAATCCTTACTTCCCCGCCTTTTCCGCTGTGAGGGTCATGGGGTTCAGTCTGTATTATACCCATCTTCCTGTCTCCCGAATTTCCTGCAATACTGTGCAGCAGTGTGGTCTTCCCGGCTCCAAGAAATCCTGTTACAACATATAGCTTCGTCCTTTTTTCCATGTATTTTTCCTTTTTTTATTATTATTCATGTAACAATTATCTGTTACTATAATATCACTGATTATGCCTTTATCAGGCTTCCAACGGAGGATAAAAAGAAATGACATTCGAAAAACTTAAAAAACTGCGGCTCATGAATATCATAAGTTACATTCTCATGCTTCTGGTGAATCTCTTTCTTGCATTTTTTCCCTTTTCAGGAAATTCCAATATAGAGATATTCCACGGAAGAAATACCGTCTTTCCCCTCGGTGAAAGAATGGCCATACTGAATATTATAATCCTTATTGGCCTTGGTCTTTATACCAAGTTCCAGTCGGGAAATATAAGATTCAGGGAAAATATATCCGCAAAGTGTCTTCTGTGTCTCGGGTGGACCTTCATGGCACTCAATTTCTTGAATATAATACAGATACTCTCTTTCCAGGCAGGCTGGTATATCCTGACATATATAACAACCATCGCCATGTTCTTCCTTCTGATG
>JBDHVQ010000070.1:0-9642 GCA_039809845.1 Clostridiaceae bacterium
CGTGTGCGGGAAGAACGTAGGTGGGGATTTATACGATAAAAAAGGTGAAGGATCACCCCCGCGTGTGCGGGAAGAACCTATACGGGCAGTATTTACATGGCTTAAGCCTGGGATCACCCCCGCGTGTGCGGGAAGAACTTAACTTGTTAACAGACTGTTAACTTTTTAAGAGGATCACCCCCGCGTGTGCGGGAAGAACCGCTTATATAAATTTTATAAACATAACTTAAAAGAATCACCCCCGCGTGTGCGGGAAGAACACTAAAAAACCCAGTGATATCAACGATCCTTTTTTATAATATCATGAAATCCATTCACTTTGGCTGAAAGTAAATATATTAGCTTGGCATCTTCAAGTGCCCTATGAGGTACTTTTTCATTAATACCATATTCAGCAATCACAGTATCAAGACGGTAATTTTTGAGAAACATTTTTTCTTTCTTTATTATCCTGAGTAAATCAACCTTCTTGTTTCTGAGAGTATCCATCCCCAATAGTTTTAGTTGCTTATTTACAAATGAAAAATCAAAATCAACATTGAAACCTACAATCGGAAGATTATCAATAAATACAAGAAATTCTTTCAAAGCATCTTCTATCAGAATTCCGTCATTTATTAGCATTTCATCTGTAATTTGAGTTAACTGACTGATTGAGTCAGAAATTGGTCTTCCTGTATTAATAAGAAACTGTATTTCTTGAGTATTATTGTTTTTTATTTTTATAGCTCCAATTTCAATAATTCCGTGTATTTCAGAATTCAATCCTTCTGTTTCAATATCCATGACTACAAACTGTGGTGTTTCTTGGGTTTTCAATGCTGCCTTTTGAAATTTTCTTGCATTATTAAATTTCGAGGCATTACTGAATCCATGATGCAAATCCTTATCAGGCACATTTTCAATTACCAAAGGTGACTTGACCAGCTGAATTCCATCAAAATCTACAGATACTCTCTGTGTCTGGTACATCTCAAAGCTATATCCCTGTTCATTATTATAATGAAAGCTTAGAGTTGCATTTCCATCTCCGACATTCTCAGTAACTCTTTTCCAGAGTTTTTCTCTTACTTTGGAATTGAAGTTTCCGATGAAAACACCCGTGTCTATCTCCTGCATCCACTTGGTAAGATCTCCTCTGAGATGTGGAGGAACTTTGGAAAGAGTTATAACTGTAAAAGGCATTAATATTCTCCATAATTGATTCCATGACTGACTCTGTCTTCTTTTTCATCCCAGAGACTTATAATTTCAGCTTCCATCATATCATTATCCTCAACTTCCAGAAGTATCTGAACATCTCTTACTATACTCTGTATAATCTTTCCGTCGATAAATGCATCTCTTACTCTTAATCTGGTTAGTCTGCCTATGTCATCTTCAGAACTGTGATTAGAAGCAATTTCAAAGGCAATTGGTATTGTTACCTCGCTTTTATAAAGATCAGCGATATCATAAATAAATGCAAGATCATGTCCAGTATGGACAAAACCCAGTCCCGGAGAAATTCCAAGTGCAACTGTTACACTGTAGACAAGCCCATAAAGTGCAACATGTGCTGAAGAAAGTGCCTGATTAATGACACTTCCATCTTCAAAATTATCCGGATCATATTCACGTCCTTTCCAGGGAACTTTATATTCTTCCGAATATTTTTTATAAATACTTCGTACCCTTGACCCTTCTCTGCCTCTTAACTGCTGCATAGTCAGTCCCGAAATATCTTCATCAGGAAATCTCATCTGGTACATAAGACCTGCCACCTTAAGTCTTGAACGGATATTGGACACCAGCTGGGCCTGCTTTTCGAGGAACCTTGAAGAGTGGGAAAGTGCCCGGCCATGGGCATAATGGCGGACTCCCCTTTCTCCTACCCAAACCATTCCAGTGCCCGTATCTCCTATCAGTTCCACTGCACGGTGAGATATATCGGTACCAGGTCCGAGCAGGATTACAGTCAGCATGGCTGCAGGTATTTTTACAGTTCCATTGCTGTCTGTTACAGTAATGGAACTGTCCTGACGGTTGACTTTGCAGTGTTCAACATAAATAAAGCTGATTCTGTCTTTAATTCTGGGCAATTCATTAAGTTCAGTTTTTTTAGCGCCTGCCTGAATACTCATATTAAATTATCGGAATTACGGTAATAAGACCGCAACCATAAGCCCTTTTCTTTCCGAATCCATTGATGAGAGTGTCAATAAAAAGGTCTTTATCGGTTATAGTCAGTATTCCTTCAAAATCAGTTTTAACTACTCTGACTGGTTTTCCTGAATTCTTCCTCAGAAGACCATATCCAGTTGCTGTTATTTCCACTTCATCCTTCTCAACATCAAAACCATAATGTGGAGCATGCTCTGTAAGATAATTAATTTTCTGTTCCATTGTCACATGGGGGACAATTCTTCCTCTTTTGCCTGATGATTTTCCGCTGCTGAGGGAAACTACAGGGTTCAAAGTAGCTCTGAACCTGTATTTGCCATTTTCTGAAAGATTATCCAGAAATACATCGTAATTTTTTGTCTCACCGGTTCCTGCAACTCCGATTCTTTCAAGAAGTTTCAGGTCAGGTTTAGTATTACTCAGTATCAGAAGGTACTTTTTGCCTTTAAGAGAATCAATTCTCCATAATTTTCTGGAACGTTCACCATCTTGAAATTCCTGAGGGAAAAGTGTTTCAACAAAGTTATGATAGGCTCCAAGGTGGCTGAATTCTTTTTGCTTCAAATGATTTTTTGTATCAATTTCAATTCTCGATAGAAACATTTAACCTCCTATGGCATCAAGTGCATCGTGGTCCGTCTCAAGTCGGATCCGGGTTCTGCTGACAGGTCTGAAGAAATGTTCCCTTTTATTCTGAGAAAATGATTTAACTCCATCCCTTGTATACTGAACGTCCTGGGATTCACAGATTTTACTGTCTGCTATTACGTCAAGGAAAATATCCCCAGACGAATTTTTATGTTTTTCGCGGTTATTCCCCTGAAACGGAAACTGTCTCAGACTGTCAAGAACAGGCTTTTCAGTAAGTCCAATATAATAATCTGCATTGACCGGAAGACTTCTCCTTCCGAAGGACAACTGAAAATACGGTCTCTTCATTCCTTCTGCAATTTCTTCTATAACTTTATGGTCATCAGATCCTATTCCTATAATAAAAACTGCATCTTCCAGGTAATAACGGTTCGTCACATATGTCCTTTGCTTTGTCTTGGTTTTTGCATAATTAAAAACTGTATGAAAATCCCTCAGAATTGAACCATGACTATCAATTCTGACACCAAAATCCAGATTGTTCAGTTTCTTTATTTTTTCTTCTTCATTTCTCCTGTAGCCAAGTGCACCGGATATCATTCCTATAACTGCACTTTTTGACGGAAATCTGTCAGTATATCGGTTTTCAAACCGTGAGGATGTCCCCCATGACTGGAGAGGTCCTGAAAATTTCAGTAACAGTGTTTTCATAACTACTCCTTTACTGTAATTTTTCAGTCAAACCATTTACTGTTTTTCTTAATAGTTCAGAAAAATCAGCCATTTCTTCTCCCACATGAGTTTCTCCAAGAGAAAGTGTCAGTATTGGTTCTTCCGTAAATTTAAGTACTTTTGAGAATTCTTCTTCAAGTTTCATTGCTGATTCGGTGTTATATCCTTCTGACGAAACAACAGGTTTTTCAAAAGCAGTAACAAGATTTACCGGTCTGTCTTTTCTTATTGTCACTATTACCGCAGTTGGAAGAGTCTGATTGGCGAATGTATTTATTTTTCCTGTAGGCATAGATTTAAGGAATGCTTCTATAAATAATCCAGCTGCCTTTGCAGTTTTTTCAGCGTCATTTCCGAGCTGTAAAAAGAATTCATGCACAGCAATATTTGCATATCGGTAAAGTGTTGAAGAATTGAATTCAACTGTCCCAAGCATTCCTGCGCCGGAAGTTCCATCTTTTTTAAGATCATCAGTAGCTGTAAAAAAGTCGAATTCAGTCTGTACTGCATGGGTAGAAATCGAATGTGCCACCTGAGATGATGCATCCTCATTAAGGGTTGGGTCATCAGCCACCATTCTACCAAACAGTGCAATGTCAATTGAAGCATTCTTAGTTAATATTTCCTGAAGAGTGTTCTTGTCTTTTATCCCTTCAATGGCGGCTTCAGCTAATTTGGAAGCCTGTGCGGAGCTTATGAAAAACAGTGCTTTAAGTTTAGTGTCATTTGGTTTGATACCCGCATCGCTTAGAACTGTGACAGCTTTTTCCAGAGCTTCTTCCTTTGATATAGTGTTGGATTTTTTTAAGATTTCTTCCGCTATCAGTTCCGGAATCTGAAGGCTTCTGTACCCTTTGATTTCTTCTTTGTCCTGATTTTCAGAAAAATACTTTCTCATTGCACGTTTCCAGCTCTGGGAACTTACTCTTGACCTTGTTGCTCCACCATACTGAGCCGTTTTTGGGGTACCCGTATCATCTCTGTTAACATTTGAAGGCGGTACTGACTGGATTGCATGAATATCGAGAAACAAGCGGTTAGTTTTCATTTTTATCTCCTCTTTCTTCAACTGAATTATTTCTGCTGTAAAAACTCTGACCCCATCTTAATTTCACCTGCTCCTGTCTTCCTGTCTGAAGCCAGAATAAATCCTGAGCAAGTTTTGAATAATTTATCTTTGTATCCGTTTTAGAAGCCTTAAGAAGATTTATCATATGACGTATATGGACTTTCATTTCCCCGAAAGTTGAGGAAGTAATCATTGCATTAAATCTCCTGTCCACCGCCTTTGTATCTTCTCCTGTTCTCAGTGTCTTCAATGATTCCCCTAAATTTTTGATTTTCTTCCCTGATTCAGATTCTTCAGTACTTTCTGAAGAAAATGTATTCACCGAATTTTCCCTTCCCTGCTGATGTATGGCATATAGCTGAAGAGCAGTCAGTATCGCATTTTCTTCCCTGGTAGCAATTCCTGAAATACTTAAAAATCTGTCCGGCATTTCAGAAAATATTTCTGCCCAGATATCTGATGTTGTACTAATTTCCTTGCCTGCTGAGTTTCTTAGTTTTGCTAGAAGTGATTTGGTTGCACCATTACCGGAAGTAAAATCTAATCTGGAAAAAATTCTTCCTGCTACAAGTTCAACACTTTCATTTCTGACTGGATTTTCCATTACTGACTCCCTCCGCCATCCCAAAGTATTTTGTTGATATTCCACTTAAAATTATTGTATGCAGTAAAAATGTTTTTTACTCCACTCTTACCTCCTTCTTTAAGTTGTGTTTCAATACCCTTATATTCCCTGTTACCTGAATTCTTTATGAGAAAATCAGCTTTGGAAATAAGAATCTTTTCAAGAATCCTCCTCCATTCTATAATTTTTTCTTCTTTTGAATCCTCTGGTTTAAGTCCTGAAAGCCAGTCCCTGAAAGGTGAATCTATAAGGAAATAAACTTCCTGTTCTAGGTTTAATGAAAGATTTCCTCCTGGCTGGTTTCTTATTGTTTCGATATCCTTTCCAAATCTTACAATCGAGCCAAAAATAGTTTCCTGTGTTCTCTCAATTTCTCCGGTAATCCTTGGAATCCATCCTTTTTCCCCGATATCTGAAAGAATATGGGAATATATATTTATTTCATCAGTTATTTCATCATTAGGCATTGTCGATGCATCCCTGTTGTAATTCATGGCACTTGCCATAATTGAAATTCTTCCGTCAATCACAGTCCCTCTCTCAATAAGACAGTTATACCAATCTATTATTCCAGGCCTTCGATTGAGAGTTTTTTTATCTGTCTGTCCCATCAGGTTTCCAAAAGATCTCCAGAAAGATTTCTCAGGAGTATACTGTTTCGGTACAGTATGATCTTTATCATTACCAGACTTTGCATATCTCCACATTGTCATTGGTTCAAGAAAAAACTCCCTGGGGTTTATACCGGGAAGCTGAAAAGCTTCCACTGAAATGAGGTTTTCTTCGGAATGGTTCATATAAAGTAACCTCGACCAGGATGTATAAAGTTCAGAAAGGTTGTCAGGGTGAGCATCCAGCAGTGATGATTCTTTTTCACTGAAGTCTTTTTCCCATATTGGTTTTTGAATAGTGGTATTCTGATTCATAACCATATTTAGAAGTAGAGTATCTTTAAGGTTATTTCCTGAAAGGTATATCCCGCTTAGTCCCAGCAGCCATCCCTTGCCGGCTGATGATTTAAGGGAGGGATGTTTCTTCTTGTCTCCCGTGCCTGTGTAACCCTGAAAAGAAATCAGCCATCTTATCGCTTCAGGGATAGTCAGATTGTTTTTATCTTTTTCACTATAGGGAGAAAAGAGTTCTTGTTTGTTATTGCTTTCAGAAATAAGTCTGTTGATATATTTAAACTGTATTTCTCCGCCTTTTCCTCCAAGCTTTTTGAATTGCTCTTCAGAAATCTGATAAAATGGATTTTCCTTATCAAAAAAATCAAATCTGTCTTTCCATTTATATAGATATTCTGTAATAATTTCAGGAAGGGTATCCATTTTCCAAAGGGTATCCCAGGTTTTCATTAATTTTTCAGGATAGGAGTCATTCTCCCATTCGTCCACCGGTTCTTCCTGCTTCATCTTTTCATCCAGAATAATGCCTTCGTATATATTTCCTTCAGAATCCACTCTTGAAAATACTGTGTGCATAACCGAGAGCAAAAACCTTAATACTGCAAAATCCTGGACAGGGGTTTCTCCGGCGAACCGGAGATAATTATGTGCATTATTAAAAAAATCTGACAAAGATACTTCAGTGACATTTCCATCATTTTTCAGCACCTGAATCCACGGTTCGTCTATTAAATTATAGGATTCCAATTTATTCTTCCTCCTTCTCATATTCCAATCCATACTTTGTACTGTAATGTAATTTCCACTTCCCCATTTTGCAGTACCCATTCTCATCGAGCATTATCCCAAGTGAACCTCGTAGCCACTGCTGTTTCTGCCACTGAGGGAATAATCTGATATTTTCTTTTTCCAGTTCGTCTATTATTCCGGAAATATTCCATACAGGTGTCAGGGCATGAGGGAGTCTGATTGTTTCAAGAGATAATTTCTTTGAAACTTCAGTTGAAGAGATTTTTTCTGATATATCTTCCTCTTTTCCTACAAACCCATAACCATTGCCTTGTTTTTGAACTAGAATCACTTCAAGACTGGGTTCTGAGTCTCTGACCTGCGCATTCCCTCTTTCATCACTTTCAACGGGAGAAATATTTGAAAGCCATCCATACAGTGGTTTCGGTTCTGAATTTTTGGGATTGGATGGATTACCAAGAAGAAATGACTTTGCTTTTTCTTTCTTAATTCTAAGTTTTTCGTCCATCTCTTTTCTGGCCGCAATGTATTTTTCTCCAAGAAAATCATTCAATGATAATTCTTCATCACCATAAACCCTTTGAACAAGCAGGGAAATATCCTCCGGCATTTTAATGATTTCCGGAAGAAAAATCTGTGTCCGGATTAAGTGGTAATCCCCATAGACTGCACTGCTGCCTGAATTGAAATTAAATTCTTCATCAGTGCCCATAATATAGAGAATTGGTTCTTTGAGTTTTTCCGGTCTTCTGACATCTGCATGTCTGTGAAGACGTCCTGTTCTCTGCAGAATTAGATCTGCAGGAGAAAGATCTGTAAACATTACATCAAAATCAATATCCAGTGATTGCTCAATTACCTGGGTTCCGACTATAATTTTTTTATAAGGTCGTTCAGCTCCTTTTCCAATTATTCCAATCAATTCTTTTTCCTTGTTGATTCTCTCTGGTGACAGAAATGCAGAATGAAGAAGCAGAACATTCTCATCACCAAACTTTTCAACAAGGTTTTTAGTAAGTTCCTGAGCTCTTTTAACTGTATTGACAATAATCCCGGCAACACCTCCGTCGGCTATTGAATCGGACAGAGTCTGCAACAATTCTTCATCATCTATTTTTTCTGTCCGGATATATTTTTTTTCAGTAATTTCAATCTTATTTTCCTGGAGTATTCTGTTTTTATCTGTATATGTGATTATTGGGTAGGCATGATTTTTTTCCCAGGCTTCTACAGATTCTATTTCATTCTTTTTCCATCCCTGACCTTTAAGATATGAGTTTATAAGTTCAACTCTTCTGCCGGCCGGAAGAGTTGCAGATAGAATTATTACAGGTACGTTATAGGCTCCCATCCACCTGATTGCCTGGTATAGATATTGTCCCATGTAAGCGTCGTATGCATGCACTTCATCAATAATAATTATTTTTTTACTTAAACCGAGATGTCTTAAGGATAGGTGTTTCTGTTTTAAAGTCATAAGGAGAAATTGGTCTATGGTTCCAACGACGAATTCTTCCAGAACAGAAGTTTTTTTACCGGTAAACCATTCATTTACAGTTACACTTCCTGACCCATCATCATCTATGTTTTTTGAAATACTCCTGAATTCATCGTTAAGAGCAGCTTTTCCATGAATCAGCTGGAGCCCATGGTTTTCATCAGCTTCTGCTGATATACTCTGAAGCCAGTTTTTTATCCTTGGAAAAATCCCATCAGAAGTAGCTTGTGTAGGCAGCCCGAAAAAGATTCCGCTTCTCCCAGTTTTTTCACAAAGCAGTTCACTGGCAGCGAGAGCAGATTCTGTTTTTCCCATTCCCATAGGAGCTTCAATGATAAAAATGCCCGGGGTTTCTGTTTTTGAAATCGCAAGAGATAATTTTCTTTGGATTTCCCTTGGATGAAAACCGAATCTTTTATAATAGAATTCTTCAATATCTTCAATAAATTGTGGTTCCCAGTTATTGGTTTTATACCATTTATTCCATCCTTCTCTCAAACGGCTCTCCTGGTCTATTTCAGAGATGGCACAGTCTGAATTGACCAGTGGAAAAAAGATTTCGTTACTTGCAATCCAATCAGACATTACAAGTAATCCTAAAAATGTAACCTGAGTTATTTCATCTATTACAGGTAAATCAGCACTATCTTCAAACCCTGTCTGTTCAAGAGCCCATTCAATTATGTATTTCTGAGTGTATTTCCATTTCAGATATACAGCATCATCTATATTTTCTTTCTGATAATAATTGGCTTCATAGGAATTTATCTGTTTTTCCACCGTCAATAATCCGTCAACAGGCTTCCCGTGATGTGCACCAACCACTGAACATATTGTACTGTTTATTCCAGATTCTCTAAGAATAGCTTCGGAAGCCAGCGCATGATGTGATTTTACGGAATCCAGAAGTCTGAGATTTGAAATTCCATTAAATCCTGCTCTTTCAAGTTTTTCGAAAATTTCTATATCCAAATCCGAAGATGATGAAAAATTACACGGCTTTATCTGGAAAGCAGGTGTAGCTTTACCAAGATCATGGATTGCTGCGATAAACATTAAAGTTCTCTTAATAACCTCTTCGTCTTCTATTTCTGTTGAAGAGATCAATGTATTTTTTTGTCCCCTGGAAAGCCAGTGTTCCCATAAGAGACCTGCAATATTCATGGCATCAGACAAATGTTGTTTCAATGGCAACCAAAGCATTTTACCATCAGAATTATTTTTCTTTGCCCAAAGACATGATTCAAATATATAGTATTCGTTTAATGAATTCATATTAAACTACTCCTATGTAATGGTTTGTATAAAT